>JAGRPD010000254.1 GCA_020439875.1 Verrucomicrobiales bacterium | reverse complement strand
ATCGGCATCGGCCTCCTCGCCATTCTCGCGAGTTTCGGACTCGGGCTTGCGAGCTGGCAGGGTTCAGCGCGGGGCTCCATCACCGGGTGGATTTTCGCCATTCTGCTGGCCGTCCTATGGATCCGGCTAGCCATCTCAGCCTGGCGCTCCACGCGCGGCGAAACCGCTAGGGACATCAGACCCCTCTTCGCTCTGGGCCGTCACGCCCTGCTGCTGCTCGGTCTGGCGGCGGCGATCGCTCTCCCCGGATTTTATCAATTCAAATCCACCCGCGATGAGCTGCGTCCCTTTGCCGCCGAGCTTCAACGGCACATCGGACCTACCGACCCGATCGTGCTCTACAAACTCAAAGAACGCATGTGGCCCTTTTACCTCGGCTTGCGATGCCGCGAGATCGCCTCCTTGGGAGACCTGCCTCAGACCACCCGATGGGTCATGGTCGAGGCAGACAAAGCACCCCAACGCCAAATCGAAATGGAGCGCCGCTACGGACCGCTGCAAGAAGCCGTGGCCATTCAAGAACCCGACACCGACAACGCCGGCGGCAACGGCACACGCTACACGCTCTTCCGCTTTGGCTCCGCCCCGTAGGACCTACTTTTGCCCGTAGTATGCCGCCGGGCCGTGCTTGCGCTGGTGATGTTTTTCCAGCAAATGCCCCGGCATGCTCCCCAACGCAGGGGTCAACTGCAACGCGTGCAGCGCCATCCGCGCGCACATCTCCAGAGCGATGCTGTTTTTCACCGAATCCATGGCGTCATGCCCAAAGGTGAACGGCGCGTGATGCGCCTGCAACACGGCTGGCATCTCCAAGGGATCCAATCCCAACCCTCGCAGACATTCCCCGATGGCCACCCCGGTGTGATGCTCGTAACCAGCTTCCACCTCCTCCGGCGTGAGGGCTCTCACCAGCGGCACCGTACCGCAAAAGTGATCTGCATGCGTCGTGCCAAAGCAAGGCAACTCCCGACACGCCTGCGCAAAACTCGTGGCATACGGACTGTGCGTGTGGGTGATGCCGCCGATCCGATCAAACTCCCGATACAGATGCAAGTGGGTCAGCGTGTCGGAAGACGGTCGCAAGGTACCCTCCACCACCTGGCCCTCCAGGTCCAGCACCACCATGTCCGCAGGCGTCAGATCGGCGTAGTCCACCCCACTGGGTTTGATGCACCAAAGTCCGCTGGCGCGATCCATCCCACTCACATTGCCCCAGGTCAGCTTCACCAAGTCGGCGGGCACCAGGGCTTGATTGGCGGCACAGACTTGCTCTCGGATTTCAGGAATCTTCACCTTGCCATCATGGCGGGGAGCCACCCTCCATCCAGCCTTTTCCACAAAAAACAAATGCCGTCCCCGCGCGAACACGGGGACGGCACTCAATACCACTCGGAATCCAAACCCTCAGCCCACTCAGGGCGTCGGCACTTCGGAGATCGTTTTCAGAATGCGGCTCGCGATCTGGTAGGGATCCCCTTGGGAGTTCGGACGGCGATCCTCCAAGTAGCCCTTGTAGTCCGCATTGACGAAGCTGTGCGGCACCCGGATCGAAGCACCGCGATCGGCGACTCCCCAGGAGAATTTGTCGATGGACTGCGTCTCATGCAGACCCGTCAGACGCATGTGGTTGTCCGGACCATACACCGCGATGTGCTCATCCTTGTATTTCTCAAAGGAATCCATCAGCGCCATGAAGTAGTCTTTGCCACCGACTTCACGCATGTACTTCGTGGAGAAGTTGGCGTGCATGCCGGAGCCATTCCAGTCAGTGTCACCGAGCGGCTTGCAGTGGAATTCGATGTCCAGCTCGTAGCGCTCACACAGACGCAGAAGGATGTAGCGGGCCACCCACATTTCATCGGCGCAGCGCCTGGAGCCCTTGCCGAAGATTTGGAATTCCCACTGACCTTTGGCCACCTCGGCGTTGATGCCCTCGTGGTTGATCCCCGCCGCCAGACAGATGTCGAGGTGTTCTTCGACGATCTCGCGAGCGATGGCTCCCACGTTCTTGTAGCCCACACCCGTGTAGTAGGGGCCTTGCGGCGCAGGGAAACCGTAGGGAGGAAAGCCGATCGGACGGCCTTCACGGAAAAAGAAATACTCCTGCTCAAAGCCAAACCAGGCATCAGGATCATCCATGATGGTAGCGCGCATGTTGGAAGGATGCGGCGTCACTTTGTCAGGCATCATCACTTCGCACATCACCAGCGCACCGTTGTCGCGGGTGATGTCGGGAAAGACGGCCACGGGCTTCAGCACGCAGTCGGAGCTGCGGCCTTCCGCCTGCTGGGTGGAGCTGCCGTCAAATCCCCACAAGGGCAGTTGCTCCAGGGTCGGAAAGTCATCGAACTCCTTGATTTGCGTCTTACTACGGAGGTTCGGAACGGGGGTGTATCCGTCGAGCCAGATGTATTCGAGTTTGTATTTGGGCATGGTTGTCTTCGCTGGGTTGCGCCACCCCCACCACCGTCTGACTCAAGAGCGAGCCCGATCTGGCTTGGGTGAGGCTTCACCGCTTTCGTAGCATGGCGCGTGCCATTGACGAGTGAATTTTTTCATTTTTTTAAATCCAGACGAAATTTCTCTCTCGTCGTATCCCTTTTCGTCTCCATGAACGATTCTCCCCCTCCCTCTGCTCCCGTTTCCTCTCGCATTTGGATCCTCTTTGCTCTGCTCGCCGTCGCCGCTCTCGCAGGCAGTTGGTTTTTGACTCAATCCCTGCAAAAACTCCCCGGCGGCCAACTCGCTACCCTACCCATCCTGCGTGAAGTTCGGCAGCCCTTTTCCGCTCCAGAGCGCCTCGGTGAGACCCGCCAGTTTCTCGATCTCAAAGGCAAAGTCGTCGTCGCCGCCTACGCCTACACCCGCTGCCCCCACGGCTGCGCGGGGGTCGCTGCGCAGATGAAAAAACTCAACGACGCCTTCGCAGATCAAACCGACCGCCTGCACTTCGTCTCCATCGCCGTCTGGCCCGCCATCGATACCCCGGAGGTCTTCAAAGCCTACGCCACCTCGCTCGAAATTCCCGATTCCGCACCCTGGTGGTGGCTGTCCACCGATCGCGACAAAACCTGGGCCTTCATGACCGATCAGCTCGGTTTTGGCCCCTCCCGCGAGGTCCCCGAAGCCGAGCGCCTCAATCCCGAAGACTGGGTGGAACACGACCTGCGGGCCGTACTGCTCGACTCCAACCTCCGCGTACGCGGTTACTACGAAGTCATGCACCCCCAAACCGAGGTAGCCCAGATGGCCTACGAAAAACTGCAGCGAGACATCACCACGCTCCTCAACGAGAGCGAATGATCCCACTCCTCATCGGATCAAAGACCGCAACAGCCCATCCAGCCCACCCCCTTGCAGCACCCGTTGCAAGGCCTTGTCCCAAGCCGGCCCCACCGAGGGTTTCGAAATCCGCCCCGAGGCCCGCAAATCAAACGCCAGCCGTCCATCGGGATCTGTGAAACTGCGCTTCACCGTTTCCATCAAATCGGACGGCATCCCATTGCGCACCATGCCGCGCAGCAGCTCATCCTGCAGGTCTTTGCCACACAAGATCTTGAATTGTAGATCCTGCTGATCCATCCCACTGTCCAACCAACTCCCCCCGCTCACCTGGAGTTCGTAAGCGGGTAGCGTGAAGTGGGTATCATCCAAAAAGACCCAGCGCGTTCCCTGCCACGCCAGCCGAAACACCGCGTCCTCCGCCAGCTCTCCGCCCACCGGCAGGTCCCCCAGATCCAAACCATACTGCCGCAGAGCCTTCGCCGCATCCTCACTCGCCTGCGCCAACGTCATGTAACCCGCCAACTGCCCCCCGCGCGCCAGCGTCAACTCCAGCCGACTCACCGGATCCCACACCCCTGTCTCCACCGAGAACGGCTGCAACTCTCCCTCCGCCTCAAAAGGCAGTTGAGCAAAGGTCACCGGTTGCGACTTTTTCCCTCCCAGATTGGCCTTGCCTTCGACCTTCAATTCTCCCGAAAGCGTCATTTTCACCTGATTGTGCGCCGCCAAATCGGAAGGATCCACATCAATGTCCGTCAACGCCAGCTCCACCCCCTCCAGCCAGGTCTTGATGCCCGTCTTTTGATTGATCAAATAAAGTCGCCCGCCCTCAATCCGAGCTTCATGCACCCGCATCGTCAGACCCAGCTGACGTGCCTCAAACGCCGCAGGCTCCCGCTCCTCCCCGGCCTCCAGCGTCTCCGCCTCCACCACCTCCCGCTGCATCGCCGACTCCCCACTCACAGGCTCCACCACTACCGCCGACGTCGCTTCCTCAAGCGGAGGAGCCAGCTGACCCGGCTCTGGCGGAAAACTTCCCACCTCAGACACCTTCGGCATCGCCTGCTGCGGCGGCGGCATCACCTCCACCACCTCGTCAACGACCCGCTCTCTCACCGTCACTTCCATCGGATCCCCTTCCCGCTCGGCAGATTCAAACATCCGCTGCAAGGTGCTCACACCGTTTTCATCCACCGCCTCCCGAACGTACAGACCTCGTAGCGTCAATTGATGCACCTCCAGCTCTCCCTGCAGCAGCTTCAGCAAACTCACCTCCAGCACCGCCTCCGGCAGCCGGATCCCCCGTGCATCCTTGTCCTCCACCTCCTCCGGCAAGCGCAGATCCACTCCCCGCAGCGTCAACCGCGCGGGATTCGCCCTCCAGTCCAACTCCGAAGCCTGCACCGTCGCCCGCACATTCCACTGCTGCTCCATCCACTCCACCAACGACTCCCGGCTCACCTGCTGTTTGACCCAACCCAGTCCCCACCACGCACCACCCGACACCAGCGCCAGAGCGCCCGCACCCATCACCAAAAGCCATTTTAGCCATCGCTTCATCGCCCCAATCAAGTCCTCACCCCACCGCCCCGTCAAGAGCGAAACCCACCCCACCCTCTTTGCAAAAAGGTGCACAGAGATCCCTCCCATCTCCCTAAGACACCCTCCCCACGATCCCTCCGCCGAGATCGCCCGCAAGAACCCCCCATCGCCGCCAGTTTCCCCGCCATGCGATTTCTTCCCCTCCTCCTTCTCTCCTGCGCCCTCATCGCCTCAGCCGCCGAGCTGCCGTTTGTCGATGATTTTTCCGACAGCCAACTCCAAACCCGCCGTGCCGTCCGTGGTGCCTGGACCTTCAAAGACGGCGTCGCCAGCGTGACTCAAGACGACGAACTCTACGCCAAGTTCAAAAACCACGGCCCCATCATCTTCTACGATCTGACCTACACCGACGCCGTCATTGAGTTCGACTTCCGCCCCCAAGAGGCGCAGACCGTCGTCTTCACCGCCAATGGTGCTGATGGCCACGTGTTCCGCACCATCAGCAGCGCCCGCGGCACCGATCTCCGTGCCTTTCCACCGGGAGCAGACGAGCACTCCGTCTCCCTCCTCCGCCTCGAACACCCCTTGGCCCAAGGTCAGTGGACCCACATGAAAGTCGTACTTCAGGGTGACAGCGCCACCGTCACCCTGGGCGATGCCGCACCAGCCGTGGTTCACCACCCGTCACTCAAGCGCGCCAAAGAAAACGCCTCCATCGGCTTCAGCTTCGGTCAGCTCTCCGTTCGCCATTTCACCGCCCAGCCCATCTCCGAGTGACGCCAGACTGAGAGTCGCGCCCTTTCACATCCGCCGAAAAACGCACCCCGCAGCCAGCACAGCGTATCCCGCCACGCTGAACCAAAACGCGTGAGGCGTCACCACCGGCAGTTTTTCGCCCAACACGCCGACGAGAGACGCGATGATCAGCACCAGAGAGAAAACGAAAGCGGAGCGCGTGGGAGCATTGAATTTCATGATCGGATCAGAAGGTGAAAAATAAGGTTGGCGGCCAAAGCTCAGGCATCAATCCGCATCATGCCCCAGAGGCCGCGCCGCCGCCGCTGGAGTCTGAGTGATTTTATCCCCCAGCGCCGCACGCATCGGCACCGCCAGTTCAGTCAGCCGCTGCACCACATCGGGATGATCGCTGGCCAAGTTCTTCGTCTCACCGGGATCCTGGGACAAATCGTAGAGCGCCAATGGTTGCTCCGCCACCTTGTATCCATGCCGAGACGCAATGCCGTGGATGCCACTTTGCGTGATCGAAACCGGCTTCATGTTCTCCCAGTTGGACGGCTTGCCATTTTTTCCCGGCTCTCCCGCCACCGTGATGTAGGAGTGATCAAAATGCAGCTTCCAATGACCCGAGCGCACTGCCTGCAGCTCCTCTCCCGCCCAGAAAAACAGCGCCTCATGCGGTGAACGCGCTCCCTCTTCCCCGAGCAAAACCGGCGTGATGTCCTTGCCATCCAGCTCCCGATCCTGAGGCAATTCCTCCCCCAACAGCGACGCCAACGTCGGCAAAATATCGATCTCCATCACCGGCGCATCACTGACCGATCCCGCTGGGATCCGCCCCGGCCACCGCGCGATGAAAGGCACCCGCACCCCACCCTCGTAGCTCGTCAGTTTCCCCTCGCGGAAAGGCTCCGCATGACCCGCGTGCTCGCCATACGAGAGAAACGGACCGTTGTCAGACCAAAACATCACCAGCGTGTTGTCATCGACCCCACAACGCTTCAGCGTCGCCAAAATCTGCCCCATCGACCAGTCCAACTCCGTCACCACATCCCCCCAAAGCCCGCCGCCTGAAGTACCGAGAAAATCTGGATTCGCAAAAATCGGCACGTGCGGCATCACATGCGGCAGATAGACCAAAAAAGGCCGCTCCCGATTCTCTTCAATAAAGCGCACCGCATGCTCCGTGAAGCGCCGCGTGAATTGGCGCTGGTCCGGATCCAGCTCAATGATCCGATCATCCTCATAAAGCGGCAGCGGCGGCATCTCCCCCCCCAGCACCGGGTGATACCGGCTGTTGTCATTCGAATACGGAATGCCCAGGTAGTCATCAAAGCCGTGCTTCAGTGGATGAAACATCATCGTCGTGCCCAGATGCCACTTGCCGTAAATGCCGCAAGCGTATCCCTCATCGTGCAAAAACTCAGGCAGCAGGTATTCCGTGGGATTGATCCCATCCCGGCTCGTGTGGTTGAGCGCCCCCTGCATCCCCACTCGATTCGCGTAGCATCCCGTCATCAGTGAAGCCCGCGACGCACTGCAGACCGCCTGCGAAACGTAAAAACTCGTCAACCGGATCCCCTCCTCCGCCATCCGATCCAGATGCGGCGTCTTGTAGGCCTTCGCGCCGAAACATCCCACATCCGCGTAGCCCAAATCATCCACCAAAAAGATCACCACATTCGGGCGAGCCGTCGCTCCAGCAGAAGCCCAGGAAAACATCAGAGAAACAACCAGCAGCGACAAACAGAGAACGCGAAACATCCTCCAGTGTGAAGCGACGAATCCCCACTCCGTCAAGAACGGAATCTCCTCATCTTCAACCCACAAACAAAAGAGAGATACCGAGCCTCATCAGCTTCGAGCCGATTCGTCTTGGCATTTTTAACCCTCCATCTTTTACCAAAACTCACGCGCAAGCCATGCATCTCCTCCCCCCCGCCTCGGGTTCGAGGGCTCCCACCCCTGCGATCGCGAAATGCGCCTGCTTCATGAAAACTCACGGTTTCCTCTCCACCCACCGTCAAGAACCGGCCCACCTCAATCCACAATCTGCATGACACGCAGGCAAGTCAGTCGGCCATGTTCAACCTGGGGCATCGTGGCAGGCTCCGATTCGCATCAAGGCACCCTTGATTGTTCACTACTTTGGTTTTTGGCGAGGCTATCGTAACGGAGTCCCAACCCGGCGAGAGCCATACAGCCTACTCCTAGAGAAAGCCAAATCAGCTTTCCGATCAGCGGAAAATGCGACTGAAACATGTATGAGACCAAGGAGAGGTATCCTGCGATCACAACAATCCAAGTCAATTTGAAGAGACGGGGAATCAGCTCAGCGACTCGAATGATCACGAACGGCAAACCACACAAAGCAATCACCAGTGCGTCGGTCGCGAAGGTCAATTGCGCATCCCAATAGGGGTTGTCTAGGCGGTTCTTGGTTTCGGATAGCCATGGCAGCAGAACAATGGAACTCAACGCAAGGGCTATGCTCGGCACCGCGAGTAGTGACGCACACAGTCGAGCTCTTGATCGATATCCGTCTGTCACCGGCATTTCCTCATCGTCATAAGCCACCTTCCAGTTTCGGCACTCTGACGCGGAAGAAGGCTCCAGTTATAAAGGCCATCAACTTTCTATGAGGCAGACAGCAAGAACGCCGCCTAGGTTGAACCAAGCCGCTCTGCGGCGGGGAGGAAAGGCAGCGTCATGCGCAAGCGGAGCTGCATGACTGGGAGGGCGATTCATGCGAGATGTTCTACGAGATTGGGCTCCCATGAACAAGCCCAATCATTCCTCCGTCCCGTTGTTTGCACCGAAGCTTTCTACCCAACCGCCGCCGCGTCGTGGCATGGGCCTTCGATGGAAAGCCACGCCAAGCTGCGAGCGCTCGACACGTTCGCGCCTGACACCCACCATATCCCCAAATGCGACGGCAGCCTCGGAGGAAATCCAAAACGCAGGGCAACCTTCTCGACATCTTTCACCTCCTATTTTGACCGAGGAGGCGCTGAGGTCACTGCTCCTCGAACTCGATCCCCGGGCCCTGGGTAATGCGGAAGATCGCCTGGCGGATGACCGATTTTTTCCCCTTCTCGAATTCGCCATAGTAGAGGCACAGCATCCGACCATCGTCCAGTTCGACGATGCTGGGATAGGCACCCGGTCGGGTGTCGATCCTCAGCGGCTCGCTCCACGTTGCCGCGCGATCGGACGATACGATCACCGACGTTTCTTTCTGATGGCGGATGCCACAGAGAATCGTGCCGCCGGTGGTTTGCACGAGGTAAGGGCAATCCGCCCGGTGGCCGATCGGAGTCGGGATGCTCCACGTGCGCCCACCATCGCTGGAGAACGACTGGGTAGCCTGCGATCTCATAACGCAAAGGAGGTGCCCGTCGTCCATTTCCAACAAGCTCGGCTCCATCAGGTGGACGTCTGGCTCCTCGTCGATCATCACCGGATCGCCCCACGTCCTTCCACCGTCGGTCGATCGGAGCACTGCGGTACGGTCACGCAAGCCGGGCTTGTCCTCGGCGTGCCGTGACGGTGTGTCCCGCCCGTAAACCGGCAGAAGGAGTGTACCATCGGCCAGCTCAATGATGGGGCTACTGGTGGCGGTGACCGTCTTGAAGGGAGAAGGGACAACGAGAGGTGCTTCCCACGTCTTGCCTTGGTCGAAGCTCCGCATCACGCGAACGACGAATGAGACGGGCACTTCGGCTCGGCCGTGGTAGGTCATGAAGGAGCAGAAGAGCGTTCCCTGTTTCGTCTGCATGATGCTGGGGTCCCGGTCGTCGCCGTCGAGATCCACCAGCGCAACCGGCTCTGACCATGTGCGCCCGTTGTCCTTTGATCGCATCAGGCAAATGCGCCCACCTTTCGGTGCGTCGGCCTTTGGCAGTGAGACGTGGCCGTAGCCAGCGTAAAAGACAGCAACCAACTCTCCGTCGGCCAGTCGGCAGACATCGGGAAAGGCCTCATAAATCCCTGATTCGTTGTGGGTCACCTGCCTGTTCTGGGCACCGAGCGCGAACGGCCCGAACAGCAGGGCGAGAGTGAGCATTGAGATGGTATGTTGGGTCTTCATGGGAGCCTATCCTCAAGGTGAAAGCCGTTTCGATTGGCCAAATCGTTGCCATTGCTTCGAGCAGAGACTCTACGACTGCAGACCTGCAGCAGCCAAGCTTTCAATGCGGCAAAAGACGATGCAACCGAGGCTCCGTCCTTGCGCCGCTCCCCTCTCCCCGGGGGGAAAACGCTCTGAGATTGCGACTTCCCACTTGCGCGCTCGCTGCGCCGTGATTATTCTCCCAATCTGCCCAGAGAACCTGGGCAACCCGTTTTTCGGGCTGTAGCACAGCTTGGTAGTG
>JAGRPD010000253.1 GCA_020439875.1 Verrucomicrobiales bacterium | reverse complement strand
ATCGTCTCGATCATGTGCACCGGGATCCGAATCGTGCGGGCCTGATCCGCAATCGATCGCGTGATGGCCTGCCGAATCCACCAGGTGGCATAGGTGGAAAATTTGTAACCCCGCCGATACTCAAACTTCTCCACCGCGCGCATCAGGCCCATGTTCCCTTCTTGAATCAGATCCAAGAACGAGAGACCGCGATTGGTGTACTTTTTGGCGATCGAAATGACCAAACGAAGGTTCGCCTCGATCATCTCCGTCTTGGCCCGCGTGCTCTCGACCTCCCATTGCAGTGCCTCCTCCACCAGGCTGCGATACTGCTCCCGCCCGTGCCAAGCAGCGCGCTCAAACTGCCGCAACTCCTCCCGCACGATCTCGTCTTCCTCATTCCGGGCGCGATGTTCCAGCACCGTCAGATCCTCCAGCCGCGCTTGCATTTGCGCGACGAGATCCTCGTTGATCTTCTGCTTGAAGTAAAACTTGGCGCAGAGCTTGTTGAAGGATTGGCGCGCGGCTTCGAACTCATTGACCGCCGTCTCCGTCCGCTTCCCAGAAGGAGCCTTCTGCACTTTGGCAAAGCCCTCGGTGGCCTTTTCATAAGCCGCCCGCGCCTGCGCCACCAGCGGCTCCAGCTTTTTGAAATACTTCGTGCGATCCTCCGCTTGCCGATCCATCACCAGGCGATCGAACCGCTCTCCGCCCGTCAGCAAGTTCGACGCCATCGTCAGCAGTGTCTCTCCCACAAACCCCACCTCATGCAGGCAGCGTTGCAGTTGTTTCTCCGCTTTTTCAATGCGCTTGGAAATCTCAATCTCCTGCTCGCGGGTCAGCAAGGGCACCTGTCCCATTTGCCGCAGGTACATCCGCACCGGATCATCCAGCAAATCCAGCCGTGGAGCCGTGGAGGCATCTTCCACCCGCGCTTTCGCAGCCTTGGAGGGAGCCTGCGTCCGATCCACCTCACTGCTGTCCACCACCCGGATCCCCAGCGCACTCAGGCGGGAAACCACGCCGTCCATCAGCTCCACCGTGCAGCCTTGCGGTGGCAGCGCCTCATTCACATCATCCCAGGTCAGGTGATCTTGCTCCTTCGCCAGACGGATCAGCTCTCGCAGACGCGTCTGCACATCCGCATGATTGATGTCATCCAGCAGCTGGGGTGCCGCCTCCTTCGCTGCCGCCGCACTCTTGCGTGGACGACCCCTTCCTCGTTTGGCCACAGCCTCCGCACCGGCCTCATTCCCTTCCGATTCCGGTGTTTTCCGGGGCCGACCTCGACCGCGTTTGATCGGGGCGGCCGTCTCCGTCGATGACACTTCCTCCGCTTTTAAAGGCGCTGCCACAGGTTCTGCGGCGGGCGACTTAGGCTTTTTAGCGGTGGCTTTGACGGGGGCTTTGCTGGCAGAGGCGGTGGAGGCGGGCTTTTTTCGATGGGCCATGGGTCTCGGTTGGGGGGAGCGAGGCGGTGATGGCGGATCCGATCCGCAGATCGGAGGGGGAGCAACTAGGCAGTATCCGGGGGAGGCCGCTGGTGGTCAAGGTATTCTTTGCGCAAGCCCAGCAGACGGCGCTGCAAATCCGCTGCCTTTTCCGGAGTCAAATCTGGCTGCTTCAGCTGCGTCTGCGTGCTACGGATCAAATGCTGCAACCGCTCCCGCTCCAGCGCACGCCACGCCTGCCGCGCCTCCTCCTCCCCTCCCGGCGGTGCTTTGCGGCTCGACAGCTGCGTCAGAGCCTGCTCCTGCTCCGGCGGCAGACCGGCCAAAAATGCGCCATACCCCGCCATATCGCCCGGCTCAAATCGAGACCGCGCCACCACCGTCAGCAGCTCCGTACCATTCACATCCGCCAGCAATTGGAGATCCGTCTTGGCCCGCAGCCAGCGCATCACCTCCGGCTGCGCCAGCGCCTGCGCACACAGCGTCAGAGCGGTGCGATTCTGCTCGCTCATCAGCTTGTCACCCGCCGCTTGCGGCGGAGCAGCAGCCGCGTCCGCTCCCCCCTTCGTCGGCCCCCCACCACGCGCCACTTGGCGGCGGATGTCCTCCTCCGGGATGCCGAGCCGCAACGCCACCCGCTGGATCGCCGTCGATCTCGCCACCGGACTCTCCAGCGCACGGATGTTCACCGCCATCTGCTCCGCAAATCGCACCCGCACCCGCAGCTCCTGAAAATCCGGCTGCCGCGCCGCGTGATCGATCTGATAATCCGTAAAATCCTGCGCCTCCTCAATCAGCCGCGCAAAAGCCTCCGCCCCATCCCGCCGGATCAGCGTGTCTGGATCATCCCCCGTCGGCAGCGCCGCCATCTTCACGATCAACCCACTCGGTGCCAAGATTTGAAAACTGCGCTGTGCCGCCTTGAAGCCCGCTGTATCCGAATCATAACACAGCACCACCTCATCCGCGTGCCGCTTCAGCAGCCGCGCATGCTGCTCCGTGAACGCCGTCCCCAATGCAGCCACCACATTTTCAAAACCCGCCTCAAACGCCATGATCAGATCGATCTGCCCCTCGCACACCACCGCCCGGCCCGCCTTCGCAATCGCGCGTTTGGATTTATCAAACCCAAACAGAATGCGGCTCTTGCTGAAAATCATCGTCTCAGGAGAGTTCAGATATTTCGCCGCCTTCGCATTCGCATCCAGCAGCCTGCCAGAAAAAGCCACCACATCCCCATGATCATTGCGGATCGGAAACATCAACCGATCTCTGAAACCCGCATACACATCCCCCCGCTCCCCACGCTTGTAGATCCCCGCCGCCACCAGCAGATTGTCCGTAAACTTGCGCTCCGCCGCCCACTTCCGCATCAGATCCGGCCGCGCGGGCGCGTAACCCAGCTGCCAATTCCGAGCCACCTCCGCCCCGATGCCGCGGCTCTTCAAATAAGCCCGCGCCGGCTCCCCCACCGCATCCTTCATCAGCAGCCCATGGTAAAACTCCAGCGCCTGCTGGTGCACCTTCACCAACGCCCCACGGATGCGCGCGTTCCGCTCCGACTCCGCATCCAGCTCCTGCTCCGGGATCAAAATGCCCGCCGCATCCGCCAGACGCTTCACCGCCTCTCCGAAGGTCAGACCATCATGCTCCATCAGAAAGCGGATCGGCGTGCCCCCCGCTCCACAGCCAAAGCAATGGTACCCATTGCGAGAGGGGCTCACGTTGAACGACGGCGTCTTCTCATTGTGAAACGGGCACAACCCCACAAAATTCGTCCCCGCACGGCGCAATTTGACCACACGACCCACCACATCCACGATGTCCGTCGCGGCCAGCACCTGCTCAATGATCTCCTCGGGGATGCGTGCCATCTTCCCCCCATCGAACACCGCTCCCCGCAGCTCCGCAATGCCAGATTGCGACCCCGCACGGATCAGGCTATGACTTAGCTGGCTCCCCATCACCCACCCTCACCGCCATGCGTCTCATCCTGCTTCTCCTCCTCGCCGCCCTCCGCATCGGCCTGACCGCAGCCCCCGAGACTCCGGCCCCCAAGCCCTCAGCCCCGCCCGTCCTCTCCGCCACCATCACCGATCGCCACCTCACCGATGCCCGCCAATGGCGCGACCTCCGCTCCAGCCTCGATGCCGCCAGCGCTGCAGGCACACAGACCGTCGTTTTCCTCATCGATACCCACAGCGCCTCCCCCCAACAATCCCTTCCCCTCGCCGAAGAAATTGCCCGCCTCAAGCTGCACACCATCGCCTTCGTCGATCCCTCCGCCGTCGCCGGTGGAGCCCTCTTCGCCTGCGCCTGCGATGAAATCTGGATGACCCCCGGCAGCCGCATCGGAGCCGCCGCACCCGACCTCTCCCACTCTGGCGAGCTGAGTGAATCCTCCGAAAAACAGCTCCTCATCCAAGCCCTCGCCGTCCTCAAAGCCGGAGCCCGCGGCCTCTGCCAAATCAAACATCACCGCTCCGACCTCGCCGAAGCCTTCATCGACGCCGAACTCGAATGGAAAAATGGCAACCAACTCCTCAGCCGCAAAGGCGAGGTACTCCTGCTCGATGCCGAGCAAGCCACCGCCACCGCCGCCGATGGCCAGCCCGTCTTTGCCAACGGTCAAGCCACCGACCTCAAAGACCTCGCCCGCCAGACTCTCAAAGGCCAATCCATCGAGCCCCTCTCCAGCCAACCCAGCTCCACACCCACCGCCGCCGCGCCCCCCGTCAAACCCACCCGCCAAGGCCCCTACACCGGCAAGGTCGTCCGCATCCCCGTCGGCGAAGAAGACCTCATCACCCCCGCCCGCTTCGAGTTCATGAGCCGCACCCTCGAGCGCTGCACCGACGAAGGAGCCGAGGCCGTCATCTTCGACCTCGACACCCCCGGCGGCCTCGCCTGGAACACCACCAGCCTCATGATGAACGATCTGCAAAAGCTCGCGCCTCGCAGCTTCGCCTTCGTCAATCCCCGTGCCCTCTCCGCCGGAGCCATGATCGCCGTCGCCACCGACGCCATTTACTTCGCCCCCGCCGGCAGCTCCGGAGCCTCCACCCCCATCTATCAAGGCGTCGAAATGGGAGATGCCGAACGCGCCAAAATGAACTCCGCCATCATGAGCATGGCCCGCACCGTCGCCAAACAAAAGGGTCACGACCCCCGCGTCATCGAAGCCATGATCGACATGGATCGCGAACTCGTCGTCAACGGCCAAGTGCTCTGCGCCAAAGGAGAGATCCTCACCCTCGACGCCGAAGAAGCCACCCTCCTCGTCGATGGCAAACCTCTCTTTGCCAAAGACATCGCCACCTCCCTCGATGACATCAAGCAGGCCGAAAACCTCACCGGAGAGACCATCACCGCCGAACCCGTCGGATTTGAGCAAATCGCCATCTGGGTCACCCGCTACGCCTCCATCCTCATCCTCATCGGCATCGCCGGTGCTTACCTGGAAATGCAGACCCCAGGATTCGGCCTCCCCGGTTTCGTCTCCCTCACCGCCTTCGGCCTCTTCTTTTTCGGTCACTACGCCGCAGGCAGCCTCGTCGGCCATGAGGCCACCACCGCCATCGTCGTCTTTTTCCTCGGCATCATCCTCCTCATCGTCGAGTTTTTTGTCCTCCCCGGCACCCTCATCTTCGGCATCCTCGGCTTCTTCTGCGTCATGGGAG
>JAGRPD010000252.1 GCA_020439875.1 Verrucomicrobiales bacterium | reverse complement strand
GCATCAAAACTGCTGCCGCCATTGAGATCCATCACATCGGGAACCGATCCCCTGCCGGTGGCTGTCAGACCCAGCTTGGGAAAGAAGGCCTCATTCGGAGTCAAAACCAACCGGCCATCCCGGCTGCGCTGCGCCAGATGCCGGGCACCGTTCGAATCCGGCACTCGAATCCACTCCAAGGGCGCGCCCAACTGCCCCTCGCCGCGGGCAACGGCGGTCAGGGCAAGCAACAAGGCAAAGGCCAGCAAACGAATCATCCGGCGATTCTCCACGACAAGATCCGCGCGACAAGCACCAATCCTCTCTCCCCATGCTGGCATGTTGCGTGCTTTCATCCCCTGCCAGTCATGATTGAACTCGCCCTCGAAAAATACCCCTCCCGCTCCGATCTCAGCAACGGCGTACAAGCCCTGGTGCGCCCGCTGGAAACCGATGACGAGCACGCCTTCAAAACCTTCCTCGAAGCCGTGCCCGAAATTGAGCGCATGTTCATCAAGCAAAACGTCCAGGATCCGAAGCTGCTCGAGAACTGGTGCCACGACCTCGATTACGAAGCCGAGCTTCCCCTGCTCGCCTTTGCCGATGGCAAGGTCATCGGCCTCGTGGCGCTTCAGCAGCGTCTCGGCGGCTGGAAGCGCCACATCGCGCGGGTGCGCCTCCTCACTCATCCCGGCTACCGCGGCATCGGCCTGGCCACCCTTTTGCTGACGGAAATCGCCGAGATGGCGCGTCACGCCGGCGTGACACGCCTCGAGTTCGAATGCAACGCCGAGCGCGAGATCGCCCAAATCGCCTTTGCCGAATACGGCTTTGAAGCATTCATGCGCCTGCCCAACTACGTTCGCGACATGCAGGGCATCACCCACGACTTTGTGATGATGGGCATGGACCTCAGCACCGACCCCGAATTCGCCGGAGCGGGGGATTGACCGGGATCACACCAGCACCTCGCGCAGCACGCGGGCCTTTTCCACACCGGTCAGGCGCATGTCCAGCCCCTGGTACTTCACGCTGAAGCGTTCGGCATCGAGCCCCAGCAGATGCAGCATGGTGGCGTGGAGATCGCGGACGTGGACCACGTCTTCCACCGCATTGTAGCCGAGTTCATCGGTGGCGCCGAGTGAGGCGCCGCCCTTCACACCGCCGCCCGCCATCCACATGGAGAAGCCCTTGATGTGGTGGTCGCGGCCCGCGCCGCCCTTGCCCTGAAACATCGGCGTGCGTCCAAACTCGCCGCCCCAAATCACCAGCGTGTCATCCAACATGCCGCGCTGTTTGAGATCGGTGAGCAGCGCCCACGTCGCGCGGTCGGTCAGGCCGCAGCAGACGCCCATGTATTTCGCCAAGTCGCCATGGTGATCCCAGCCCCGATGATAAAGGTGGATAAAGCGGGTGCCGCGCTCCGCCAGCCGACGCGCCAGCAGGCAGTTCGAGGCGAAGGATCCGTCACCGGGCGTCGCGCCGTACATGTCGAGGATGTGCTTTGGCTCCTTGGAAACATCCATCAATTCCGGCACCGAGGCCTGCATGCGAAAGGCCATTTCATACGCGGCAAGACGCGTGTGAATCTCCGGATCACCGGTGAGCTTGAGCCGGCGCTGATCGAGCGCCGCCACCGCATCCACCACCGCGCGCTGGCCGGACGTGGTGACGCCCGCCGGATTCGAAACGTAGTGCACCGGATCACCCGCCGAATTGAACTCCACTCCCTGGTAGCGGCTCGGCAGAAATCCCGCCGACCATTGGCGCGAGGCGATCGGCTGCGGATTGCGCCCGCCCACGCTGGTCAGCACCACAAAACCCGGCAGGTCCTCCGTCTCCGCACCCAGTCCATACGTCACCCAAGATCCCATTGATGGCCGCCCGCTGATCGCCGTGCCGGTGTTCATGAAGGTGTGCGCGGGATCGTGATTGATCTGCTCCGTCACCATCGAGCGCAGGATGCAGATGTCGTCGGCGATCTTGTGATGCCACGGCATAAAATCACTGATCCACTGGCCGCTGCGGCCGTGCTGGCGGAACTTGGTCAAGTGTCCCTGCACCTTGAGCGTCTGTCCTTGGAGTTGCGCGATGGGCTGCCCCTTGGTAAAGGATTCCGGCATCGGCTTGCCGTGCAGTTGGTCCAGCTTCGGCTTGTAGTCGAAGGTCTCCAGGTGCGACGGCCCTCCCGCCATGCAGAGGAAAATCACCCGCTTCGCTTTGCCCGGCAGATGCGGCTCGCCCGCTCCGCCCGCAGCAAACAACCGCGAACCCAGCGCCGCTGCGCCGACGCTCAAACCCGCCTGCCCGAGGAAGGCGCGTCGTTGAAGATGCAAACTCATGATCAATTCCTCGTCATCGTTTCACTCAAATTAAAGAGCGTGCGCGCCACCGCCGTCCACGCATAGAGCTTGAAGGGGTCCAGCGCCTCGTCGGCCTTCGTCAAACCCACGCCAAACAACTTCGCCCGCTCCTCCGGCTGATCGTGCGCTTCACGCAGACCGATGCCATACGCCTTGCGCATCACTTCCTTTTCCTCGTCGCTGGCCTCCCGTTGCAGCGCCTGGCGATAGGCGAACTGAATGCGATCCTCCCAGGCCACACCGCCTTCCTTCATGATGCGCTCCGCAAAAATCCGCGCCGCCTCGACAAAGGTCGGATCATTCAGCAGCACCAGCGCGGCCAGCGGCGTGTTGGAGCGCGGGCGTTTCGCCGTGCACTCTTCCCGGCTCGGCGCATCAAACGCCTTCAGCATCGGATGCAAAAACTGGCGCTGCCAGTGCACATAAACCCCGCGCCGCCACTGGCGCTCGTCATTGTCCTGCTGGTAGGTGCGCGTCGGAAAATTGAGATGCCGGTAGTAACCCACTGGCTGGTAGGGTTTCACACTCGCGCCGCCGACTTGCTTCACCAGCAGTCCGGAGACCGCCAGCGCATTGTCCCGCACCATCTCCGCCGGCAAACGGAAACGCGACTGGCGGGCGAAGAGCTGGTTGTCGGGATCGCGTTTCAGCAAATCTTCCGCAGCTTCCGAAGTCTGGCGATACGTCCGGCTCGTCACCAGCAGCCGAATCGTGTGCTTCATGCGCCAGCCGTTTTCCATAAAATCCACCGACAGCCGGTCCAGCAGTTCGGGATGCGACGGCGGCTCGCCCTGCCCTCCAAAGTCATCCAAACTCCGTGACAAACCGGTGCCGAAAAACACATACCAAAGGCGGTTCACCATCACCCGCGCCGTCAGGCCGCCGACTCCGTCCTTCGCATCCGTCAGCCAGCGCGCCAAGTCCAATCGGTTCGCGCGCCCGCCTTCCGCCTTCACCGATCCCAGAAACGCGGGCACCGCCGGTTTCACGATCTCGCCACTGTCATCCATCCAATTGCCCCGAGCCAAAACGCGGATCGGACGCGGCTCAGCCAGCGCCTCCGTCACCATCACCTTGCGGCCCTTCGTCTCCAAAGCGGCGAGCTGCTTGGCCAGCTCCTTCGCCTGCTCCGGTTTCGCCGCCTCTTCTTTTTGCAAACGGTCCCACTCTTTCTGATCCTCGTCACCCAGCAGCAGCAGCTCCGGTGGTCGGGG
Source organism: Verrucomicrobiales bacterium (assembly GCA_020439875.1). Taxonomy (GTDB): domain Bacteria; phylum Verrucomicrobiota; class Verrucomicrobiia; order Verrucomicrobiales; family Verrucomicrobiaceae; genus JAGRPD01. The sequence goes on along the minus strand of JAGRPD010000252.1, from coordinate 4,808 downwards.
CGATGGAAGCGTGTTGAAGTTCAGCCCTTTTCTCCGCGCCGGATTCAGGTGCGCGTTTTCATCGATGTCGGCAAAGAACGCGCCCAGCGAATAAAAGTCGCGCAGCGTGTACGGATCATACTTGTGGTCGTGGCATTGCGCGCAGCCCACCGTCGCCCCCATCCACACCTCCGAAAGATTGCGAACCCGGTCGGCAAAGTAGATCGCCAGATACTCCTTCTCCTGCACGCCGCCTTCGTGCGAGGTCTGCAACAGGCGGTTGTAACAGGTCGCGATCTTTTGCTCCCGTGTCGGGTTCGGCAGCAAGTCACCGGCGAGTTGCTCAATCGTGAATTGATCAAACGGCAGGTTGCGGTTGAAGGCATTGATCACGTAATCGCGATACGGCGAGGCATTGTGATCCTGATCGCCGTGGTAACCCACCGTGTCCGCGTAACGCACCAGATCGAGCCAGTAAGCCGCCATGCGCTCGCCAAACTCCGGCGCATTCAACCGTTCCTCGGCAAACGCCGCCACCGCCTCATCGGCATTCACCGCGTAAGCCTTCGCAAAGGCCGCCACCGCCTCGGGCGTGGGAGGCAGTCCGGTCAGATCAAACGACAAGCGCCGGGCCAAAGTCACCGCGTCCGCATCCTTCGCGGGCTGAATTTTCTCCCGCTCGAGTCGCGACAAAACAAACGCGTCGATCCATCCCCGGCCCCACTTCGAGTCAGCCACCTTCGGTGCCGGATGATTCACCGGCGGCACGTAGGCCCAGGGCTGCGCGTAGGGCGCACCGGCCGCCACCCAGTCTTTCAAAATCCCAATCTCCTGCGTTGTCAGCTTCTTGTGCGACTCCGGCGGCGGCATTTTCTCCTCCGCATCCGCCGAAACAATCCGCGCCACCAACTCACTCACCCCCGCCTTCTGCGCCCGCACCACCTCCGCCGCCCCCTCACGGGTATCCAGCCGCAGGTCCGCCTTCCGCTTCCCCGCATCCGGCCCATGACAAAAGAAGCACTTGTCCGACAAAATCGGCCGCACCTCGCGATTGAAGTCAGGCGCTGCACCCCAGGTTGGCGAAATCAGGATGGTTACAAGAACAGCAAGAATGGAAAAACGCTTCCGCATGAAGATGATTCCAAGAATACGCGGAAACCCCGTTGATTCTTCGTCCCCAGTTCTTCAGCCGCTGAAGCTCATCGTTGGCACGCAGTCTCGCTAACCCATCAAGAGGCGCGCATCGCACGAAGTTCACGCCTCAGCATGCGGGGGGTGCACTGTCACTCCCCGATGAAGGCACAACGCACTCTAGCCGATCCATATCGGAAGAGATCCAAACATGTCCGTCCAGAGACCTGAGACGTGGACTAGAATGTCTATGCCACGAATTTTGAACCCACTTAGATGGTTCGGCGGCGGCGCTTGACGTGGAGCTGCGCGGTGGCGCGTTGGATGGCAGCCATGGTGGCTGCGACTTCCTCGTCGTTCTCACCCGGCTTCAGCGTTTCGAGCGCTGATTTGGCCCGGGCCAAGGCTTCATCGACGGCTTTTTCATCGATGTCGTCGGCATGGATGGCCATGTCCGTGAGGATCCGAGTCGTCGTGCCCGTCACTTCCACCAAACCTTCCCCGACCGCCATCGACGTTTCTTTGCCCGACTTCATCAAGCGCAATTCACCCGGCTTCAGCGTCGTCACCAACGGTGCGTGTGCGGGCAGAATTCCCATTTCACCCTCGGTCCCTGGCAGCACCACGGAATCCACTTCGTCCGAGTAGATGCGGGCTTCAGGCGTGACGATTTCGAGTTGGATGGGCATGGAAGGGACAGTGAATCAGTTCAAATCAAAGGGGGGGGCAACCGGCGGTCAGGCCTTTACTTGCCTTTCTCGACGGAGTCGATGCCGCCCTTCATGTAGAAGTTGGACTCGGGCACGCTGTCGTGTTTGCCATCCAAGATCTCGGCAAATCCTTTCACCGTTTCTTTGACGGACACATAAACTCCGGACACGCCGGTGAAGACCTCGGCAACGTGGAAGGGCTGCGAGAGGAAACGCTGAATCTTCCGCGCACGGAAAACGGTGAGTTTGTCCTCATCACTGAGTTCGTCCATGCCCAAGATGGCGATGATATCTTGCAGATCTTTGTAGCGCTGCAACACGGACTGAACGCCGCGAGCCACGCGGTAGTGTTCGTCTCCGACGACCTCGGGAGCGAGGGCTTTCGAAACGGAAGCCAACGGATCCACGGCGGGATAGATGCCCAGCTCAGCGAGGGAGCGCTCCAAAACGACGGTGGAATCCAAGTGGGCGAAGGTGTTGGCGGGCGCGGGGTCAGTCAAGTCATCTGCCGGCACGTACACCGCCTGGAAGGAGGTGATGGAGCCGTTCTTGGTGGAGGTGATTCGCTCCTGCATGGCACCCATCTCTGCGGCCAGCGTGGGCTGGTAACCCACGGCAGACGGCGTCCGTCCGAGCAGAGCGGACACCTCAGAACCGGCTTGGGAGAAACGGAAGACGTTGTCCACGAACATGAGCACGTCTTGATTCTTCTCGTCACGGAAATACTCCGCCATGGACAGAGCCGAGAGGGCGACGCGAAGACGAGCACCTGGAGGCTCATTCATCTGGCCGTAGCAAAGTGCCACTTTGGAACCGTCCTTCAAAACCGGGCGGCCTTTGTCATCAATCTTCACATGATTGTTTTCGTCACGCTCGGTCGCGATAACGCCGGACTCGATCATCTCCCAGTAGAGGTCGTTCCCCTCACGGGTCCGCTCTCCCACACCGGCAAACACGGAGTAACCACCGTGCGCCTTGGCGATGTTGTTGATGAGTTCCATGATGACGACGGTCTTGCCGACGCCTGCACCACCGAAGGCACCGACTTTACCACCCTTGGTGAAGGGGCAAATCAGGTCGATGACCTTGATGCCGGTCTCGAGGATCTGAGCGGAGGGATCTTGATCGACCAGAGACGGAGCGGCGCGGTGAATGGGGTAGCGCTTTTCGACCTCAGGATCGGGCTGGTCATCCACGGCGTTGCCGGTGACATTGAAAATACGGCCGAGGACCTTTTCACCGACAGGCACCGTGATGGGCGCGCCGGTATCGACGGCATCCATGCCACGCTTGAGACCGTCGGTGCTGCTCATGGCCACGGCGCGGACCCAACCGTCTCCCAGGTGCTGCTGCACCTCACAAATCAGACGGTTCTTGTGGCCGCCCACGTCAAAATGGATTTCCAGGGCGTTGTAGATCTCAGGCAGTTTGCCGGAGGCCGAGAAATCGACGTCAACGACGGGGCCGATGACTTGAACGATGGTGCCGGTATTGCTCATAACAGGGTGGGTTCTGGGGGGTAAAAATCGTGAAAGGGTTGAGAGAGAGTCGTCTATTCAAGGGCCATCTTGGCGGTGGTGATTTCCAACAGCTCGTTGGTGATCGCAGCCTGGCGCAGTTTGTTGTATTCCAGGGTGAGGTCCTTGATGATTTGTTTGGCGTTGTCGGTGGCGTTCTTCATGGCCACCATCCGGCTGGAGTGCTCGGAGGCGCGGCCTTCCAACACCATTTGATAAAGCGTGCCGTTGACGTACTGCGGCAGGACGGCGGCGAAGACCTCGTTGGCGGAGGGCTCAAATTCGTAATCCGGCAGGCTGGCGGGATCGACTTCAGTGTGGGTCTCCTCGAAATCCCGCTTGCCACCGAGGGTGACGGGATTGACCGGCAAAAGCTGCTCAATGGCGGGCTCCAACGTGACGGTGTTGATGAAGTTGTTGAAGGCGACGAGCACCTTGCGGTATTCACCAGTGAGAAACTGATCCTGCAAAAACTGTCCCACGGGACGGATCATGCTGTAGGCAGCGGGATCTTTGATGGGGAAATCTGCTTTCAGGCTTTTCTTCAGTCGCGCCAACGACGAAGCACCTTTGCGGCCGATGGTGACGAAATCCACCTCTGGACCAAGGTCGGTGTTGACCAATTTTCTCAGCAGGTTGGTGTTGAGCGCACCACAGAGTCCTTTGTCACTGGTGATGACGAGCACCAAGGTGCGGTTGCCCTTCCCTTCAGCAAAGTAAGGGTGACTTCCCTCCTCGGCGCTGCCCTTGAGTGCCACCAAGATTTTGTTCATCAACTCGGCGTAGGAGCGGCCATTGGCGGCCTGATCCTGCGCCTTTTTCATCTTGGCAGCCGCGACCAGCTGCATGGCCTTGGTGATCTGGGCCGTGTTTTTGATCGACTTGATGCGTCGGCGAATGTCGCGGGTGGAGGGCATGAACTAGAGTCTTGGATTGAACAAATCAGGCTTTGAAAGGAGCCTTACTTCCAGGAGGATTTGAAGTCTTCCAACGCGGTTTTGAGGTCGTTTTCCACGTTGTCGAGCTTCTTCTCGTTGCCGAGAGTTTCCATCAAGTCCGCCTTGCGGGTGTTGAGGTAATCTTCCATGGCCAGCTGGCACTCTTTCACCCGAGCGACGGGGACGTCGTCGAAGTAGCCTTTCTGCATGGCGTAAAGGGTGCTGACCATGATCGACAGGCTCTTCGGATCATATTGCTGCTGCTTGAAGAGTTCAACGATGCGCTGACCACGATCCAGCTTGGCTTTGGTCGCCGCGTCGAGGTCCGAACCAAACTGGGCGAAGGCGGCCAATTCACGGAACTGAGCCAGATCGAGTTTGGTGGTGCCGGAGACTTTTTTGATGGCCTTGGTCTGAGCGGCGGAGCCGACCCGAGACACGGAGAGACCCACGGAGATGGCGGGACGGATGCCTTGATAGAACAGGTCGGTTTCGAGGAAAATCTGACCGTCGGTGATGGAGATCACGTTGGT
>JAGRPD010000688.1 GCA_020439875.1 Verrucomicrobiales bacterium | reverse complement strand
TGGCACTGCTCGCCGCCAGGGCCTTCATATGTCGCGGTGATGGTGGCATTGCCCGTTGCGGTCGGTGTTCCACTGATCGCTCCGGTGGTGGCGTTGAGGGTCAAACCAGCAGGCAAGCCCACGCTGGTCCAAGTGTAGCTGCTTCCACCGGGTGCACCGCTAGCCACAGGGCTGGCGCTGTAGGCCGTGCCCACCGTTCCGCTGGCAAGCGGATTGGGCGTGACGGTGATGATCGGACAGCTGAAGGGATTGATGGTCAGCGTCGTGGAGTTGAAGCAGCCGTTGGCGTCCGTGGCGGTGATGGTGGCGCTGCCGCTGGCGGTGGGCGTGCCGGTGATGGCACCGGTGCTTGGATTGATCGAAAGACCCGCAGGCAGGCCGGTGGCCGACCAGGTGTAGGGAGCGATGCCTCCGCTCGCCGATGGACTGGCGCTGTAGGCAGTCCCAACCGTGCCGCTGGAGAGCGGATTGGGCGTGACCGTGATGACCGGGCAGGCCGGGGTGACGGTGAACGAGTTGCTGGCGTTGCATCCTGTCGAGTCCGTGACGGTGATGATGAAAGAGGCTGCGCTGGTGCTGGTGGGCGTTCCGGTGATCGCACCGGTGCTCGTATTCAGGCTGAGTCCTGCGGGCAGACTGCCCGTGGTAACGGCAAAGGTGTAGGGTGCTACGCCACCGCTGGCAGTGAGGGTTTGGCTGTAGGGGGTGCCGACCGTGCCATTGGGCAGGGTGACGGGGCTCATCGTGATGCTCGGGCATGTGGAGCAAGGACTCACTGCAGGGACCAACACGGTGAGTTCACAAGGTACTGCTGCCGATACGAGGTAGTTGTCGTAATAGTATTTATTGGCTCCTTGAACTTGGGTGAAGTCTAGAAGAGCCAATGAATCGATATTGTTGGCGACGTTGACGTTGTTTAGAACGGTGGTCGTGATGCCTGAGATCGAGCTGGTGTAACTGAGTGTGACCTTGTCGTTGGCTGAAGAAGAGAGTGTAAAGGTGATCGTGACGTGATCCCAGCCGGCCGTGTTGGAATTGATTCCGGAATCCACCCAAGTGCCGACGTTGGTGTAGTAGTTCGAGTTGGCGGTTCCATCCGCGTAGGATGCCACCGACAGGGCCGTGGCCCCGTTGGCCCCCTTGAAGTTCATGGTATGGTAGGCTCCCGCAGGAAGGCCGGTGCCCCACACTGGGCACAGGTCGAAATCCAGGGTAACCGTGCCATCCGTCACTGAAGTGGGCAGTACACCGAAATCCCGCGAATCGAAAGCGTAGGTATAGTGCAATTCTCCTGCGCCGCCAAAATTATTAAACGCAAGGGAAGATGCGCCGCTGTTGCCGCCTTCATGGCCCACGACATAGCTTTCGTCATTGGTTGAAGGATCCAAAAAGGCTCCGTAGGCAAGCGCTGTCCACAGGCCGCTATTGAGAGGCATGGGCGTGTAGGCTCCGCCGGGGCCGGTGCCTCCTGGATTGGTTCCATATTCGCCTGCGTTGTAAACCGCAACATCCGGAGGCTTGATACCTCCTGCGACGCCGTTATAGTAGCCGTCGGCATCTTCAAATCCCCCCAGATAAGCCTGCGCCTGCGGTGCGGCAGCTGCCAGCATCAGGGCCAGCCATGCTCCCCAGATTCTCTTGGTTCGAAAACTGTTCATATGCTTGTCCTTTAAGGTGCGGGGTTATTGAAACGAAGCGGTGAGGTTTTGGGCGGTGCCGTTGGCATTGAGGCGGACGCCCACGAACGTGTGGCTGGTGGGAGATCCAAGCGATCCCACGGCGACGGAGGAGACGGTGTTGCTAGGGTGGAGGGCAGGCCCGCTCAGGACCAGGCTGCCGGTGGCCGGCGGGTTCGCGTAAGTCACCGTCACACTGGCAGTGTAATAGTCGTCGGTGGTGTTCAGCGGCGTGCCGTTGTTGTTGCAGGCGCCGGCCACCACGTTGATGCCATTCATGGAACAGGGCACCGAGATGGGGGTGACGGCGAATTGGAAGTCGTCCAGAGAGTACAGCTTGTCGTTCTGCACGCCGGGGCTGCTCCTGACTCGGATGCCCGTGAAGTTGCCCATCGCTGCCTGGAGGGGCACATTAGTAGCCAGCACCGTGGTGGTGCCGGAGTTGGTGGAGGTGTTCCACTTCACATAGGAAAAGGAGGCGGTATCGGTATCGGTGTTGATCGAGATTTCCAGGCGGTCGTAACTTTTGGAGGGGCCGGTGATCGTCGATTCGACCATGGCGCTGCCATTCCAGTAGGTCACGGTGTCGCCCGGTGCCCGCTGGGTCAGCCCCACGGTGAATCCGATGTTGCCGGCGCTGTCGGCAAACTCCAGCGAGTTTCCAAAGTAGCCTTCGGGCAGGCCACCGTCCCCATCAGCCGTCCCGGCCAGGCGGGAGCACCACCAAAAGGAGAAGTTGATGATGTGGGAGCTGGTGGTTGAGGGAACCACTCCGAGGTCTGCCGAGTCCAAAGAGTAACGATATTCAAGCGTCGGGCCACCCCATCCCAACGCTTCCGTCGTCACCTCCAGGGCCTGATCGCTTGGGGATCCCAGAGTCCCGCCGCTGTTGGTGTAGGTGCGGTCAAAGCCTTTGGAGTGGCCGCAGATGTACGAGGTGCTACCGCCTGGATAGGGATGGGAAGCATCAATGCCATACGATGAGGGATCGCCGAATCTGACCCAGACGCCTTGCGAGGTAGAGGGGGACGAGGGAGTGGCGTAGGTGGTGGTCCCGGATGCTGGAACGCCCATTCCCGCGTTGTACCATTGGACGCCGGCATAGGTATCGGGACCGCCGCCTCCGTCGAAGTCACGATACCCCTGGGTTTGTTCGAAGCCGCCCAAGAACGCATGAAGTGGAGTACTAGAGCCTAGCACCAGAACCAGCATCAGGAGCGTGGAGGTTAGAGTAGATCTGATCATGATTGGAGGGGTGGAGTTGGCGCTTGGCAGATTTTGGAGGCAGAGGGCAAGGGATCTGCACTCAATAGAGGTATGATAAACATAAATTAAAGGTTTGCAAGATGAATAATAAAAATAATAATCTTTAAAATTTCCAAAATTCCGGAAAATCGGACGAATCACAAAATCGCGGCGTTTTTGGAATCCTCAGATTGGTCAACTTGCAGACCGACGACCGTTCGATGGAGCGGTGATCCTCTTGGC
>JAGRPD010000251.1 GCA_020439875.1 Verrucomicrobiales bacterium | reverse complement strand
CATCCTGACTCGGATGGTTCCGCACTAACTTCCCGGATGAATCGGCTTTAGCGCGACGCGAGTCTTGAGCGTAGGTGCGATCCACGAGCCTTGGAGGGGTTTGATTGAATGAAAAATGAAGGAAGGAGCATGGCAGGCAGAGGACGGGGGGGAGTGGTGGTTTGCTGGGACGGGGGATGGAGGTGAGGGGATGGGGATGGTGGGGGCCTGGGGGGGAATATTTTTTTTCGCGGGGGCAACTCGGACGGTGTCTCAGCGTTTGACTGGTTTTGGCGGAGTGTGTGCCGCTGGTTCCCTATTTTCCCATGAAAACTGCAACTTGGTTGATGACTGGGGCTTTGGCTCTGGGGGTCGGGTTTCAAACGGCTCGGCTTCAGGCTGCGGCTGCGCTGCCGGAGGCTCGGCGGATCGATGAGATTTTGGCTCGGCACTGGGAGAAGGAGAAGCTGGCTCCGCAGCCTCTGGCGCCTGACGAGGTCTTTTTGCGGCGGGTCTATCTGGATGTGATTGGCCGGGTGCCGACTCTGGAGGAGGCGCGGGCGTTTTTGACGTCGGCGGATCCGACGAAGCGGGCCAAGTTGATCGATCAATTGCTGGCGAGCCCGGGTTACGCGAGTCACACGTTCAATTATCTGGCCGATGTGCTGCGGCTGCTGTCTGACGCGAAGGATTCCAAGACGGGTCAGGCCTACGCGGACTGGCTGAAGACGGCGCTGGCGGAGAATCGGCCCTACGACCAGATGGTGCGGGAGCTGCTGACCACGGAGGGTGGTGCCTGGGACAGTGGGGCCATCGGTTTTTACATGCGGGACCGGGGTATGCCGCTGGATCATCTGGCTGCGACGGTGCAGGTTTTTCTCGGCACACGGATCGAGTGCGCGCAGTGCCACAACCATCCGTTCGATAAATGGACCCAGATGGATTATTACAAGATGGCGGGGTTCACTTATGGCATGGACACGCGGGCGTATGGCTTGACGGCCAACAAGAGTGTGAAAAAGGGCCAGCGGAAGAAGATGGCGGGAGAGGATCGCGAGCTGCTGCAGGAGGTGCGTCAAAACATGCAGGAGGTGATGAAGCCGCTGCGCTACACCTCGATCCACTCCACGGAGCGGTTGCCGCATCTGCCGGATGATTACAAATACGATGATGCGAAGCCGAAGGAAGAGGTGGCTCCTGCGACGATGTTTGGCCACGAGGTGGTGCCGGGTCCGGGAGAGAGCCGATTGGCGGCGTTTTCCCGTTGGATGACTAGCCCGGAGAATCCGCGATTCACGACGGTGATCGCCAATCGCATGTGGCGGCGGCTGATGGGGGTGGGTTTGATCGAGCCGGTGGATGAAATCACGGACTCAACGGTGCCGATGGTGCCGGAGCTGATGACCTACCTGGAGCGGCTGATGGTGGAGAAGAAGTACAATTTGAAGAGCTACCTGCGGGTGCTTTTGAACTCGGAGGTGTATCAGCGCATGCCCAGTCCGAAGGGTTTGGAGCCGGGAGAGACTTATGCCTTCACGGGGCCGCTGCTGCGGCGGATGACGGCGGAGCAGCTGTGGGACAGCTTGGCGACGTTGATTTCTGGGGATGTGGATGCGCGCTCCATCCTGCCGGATGAGCGGAATGCGGCTCAGCTGGACGCGCTGGGGCGGCTCTCGGACGCGATCTCTGAGAAGACGCCGGAGCAGCTGGTGGCGTCAGTGAAGGCGCTGCAGGGGACGGAAGAGGGGGCGAAGCAGCAGCGGCTGGATGCTCTGAGTGCGGAGATGAAGGAGGCGCAAAAGGCGGGTGATAAGGAGCGGGCGCGCAAGCTGGCCTCGGAGCTGGCGGGTCTGCGGCGGGGCAGTCGGGACATTGCCTTTGTGGCGGTGCTGGGAGAGGAAGGTGCGGAGCAGTATGAGGAGGCGATGGCGGAGGCGCGGCAGGGCGCACCGAAAAAGGGTGATGGCAAGAAGGGCGCGGCACTGAATCGGGAGGAGATGCGGAAGATGTTGGCGGAGGGTATGACGAAGCAGGAGATCCGGGCGAAACTGCAGGAGATGCGGGATACGGCGCGGGTCAATGGGTCGGCCGTTCGGGCTTCGGAGTTGTCGAGCCCGGCTCCACGGGGGCACTTTTTGCGGACGTTTGGGCAGTCGGACCGGGAGACGATCGAAAATGGCAACACGGAGTGCTCGGTGCCTCAGGCTTTGAAATTGCTGAACGGGCCGGTGGCCCCGGTGTTGATGGCTTCCAATAGCCACTATCAGGCGGCTTTGGAGGCGGCTCCGGATCGTCGCAGCCAGGAGGAGACGGTTTATTTGTCGCTGCTGAGTCGGCGTCCGACGGTGGAGGAACGGCAGATTTTGGACAATGTGTTTGAGGCGCATCCGAAGACGGCTTTGGAAGACATCACCCATGCGGTGCTCAACACGGCGGAGTTTCTTTTCATCCGCTGAATTGGAATTGGTTCACCCTCACTTTTTGCTTGGTTTATGAAAGCGTTATTGAATCGCAGTGACACCCTCTCCCGCCGCCAGTTTGCGGGTCGTTTGGCTCAGACATGCCTGGGGGTCTCGGTGCTGCCGTCGGTGTTGAGTGGGCGCGCGCAGGCGGCGTTTGAAGGCGCGTCTGCGGCGCGTCAGGTGCCGACGGCGCGCAACGTGATTTATCTCTACATGGCGGGTGGAATGTCTCATCTGGACACCTTCAACGCCCAACCGGGGCGGGAGGAGGCGGGGCCGGTGGAGCACATCAAGACCTCGGCGGATGGGGTGCTGCTCTCAGGCTACCTGCCGATGACGGCGCAGCACATGCATCACGCGGTGATTTTGAACTCGCTGATGTCCACCCAGGGGGCGCATGCGCAGGGGAACTACTTCATGCACACCAGCTACACGCTGCGCAGCACCATCAAGCACCCGACGATGGGTGCGTGGATGACGCAGTTTCAGGGGCGGAGTCATCCTTCGCTGCCTGGCAGTGTGGTCGTCACGGGCGATAGTCGCCATCCGGGCTCCGGTTTTTTTGGTGCCTCGGTGGCACCGCTGATCGTCAACAATCCGGCGGGTGGCCTGCAGGATGTGCGGGTGCCGCATGGTCTGCAGCAATCGGATCTGGATGATCGTTTGGGGTTGGCGGCGCGGTTGGATCAGGGATTCAAAGCGCAGTACGACTACGCGAATTTGAGTGCTCACGGCGATGTCTATCGCGATGCGCTGAAGATGATGAAGAGCGAGGATTTGGATGCCTTCGACATCAATCAGGAGCCGGCGGAGATGCACGAGTTGTATGGCGATGAGACGTTTGGCCAGGGCTGCCTGCTGGCGCGGCGTTTGGTGGAGCATGGGGTGCGCTTTGTGGAGGTGAGTCTGGGGGGGTGGGACACGCACAATGACAACTTCGTCCGGGTGCCGGAGCAGTGCGCGAAGCTGGATCGCGGTCTGGCCTCTCTGCTGGGAGATCTGCATGATCGGGGTCTGCTGGATGAGACGCTGGTGGTGGTGACCACGGAGTTTGGTCGGACGCCGCGCATCAATCAGAATGAAGGGAGGGATCACTATCCCAAGGCGTTCTCCAGCCTGCTGGCGGGCGGCGGTGTGCGAGGGGGGCAGATTTACGGAAAAACCGATCCGGGTGGGCATGAGGTGGTGGAGGACAAAGTCTCTGTGCCGGACTTGAATGCGACGATTGGTTACGCGCTGGGGCTGCCGCTGAATCAGGTGCTGTTCTCTCCCAGCAAGCGTCCGTTTACCGTGGCGGACAAAGGCCAGCCGCTGACGGGATTGTTCGGGTGATTGCCTGGGGCGGTCGTCTTTTTTTGAGGAAACTCCAACGCGCAGGCGTTTAACTCGGCTCATCATGATCCGGGCTCTGATTCGCATCCTCCTCCCCCTCGCCATCGTGGCGGGTGGAGCGGCGTTGGGCTGGCGATTTTTCAACAGTCAGGAGGCTCCGCGGGCGATGAAGGTGAAGCCGACTCTGCTGCGGGTGGAGGGAGAGACGCTGAAGCCCACGGTGTATCCGGTGATGGGGCAGTCTCAGGGGACGGTGCAGCCGGTGGCGCGGACGCTGGTGACGGCGGAGGTGGGGGGCCGCGTGGTGGAGGTGTCTTCGCATTTCCGGCCCGGCGAGTTTTTTGAGGAAGGAGAGGTTTTGGTCAAACTGGATGCGGGGGATTACGAGGCGGCGGTGGTGGCGGCGGAGGCGGCGCTGGCCACTTCGGAGGCGGCACTGGCGGAGGAGGAAGCGAAGGCGGCGCAGGCGGTGGAGAGTTGGAAGGCGCTGGGGCGCTCCGGGGAGCCGGGGCCGCTGGTTTCACGGGGGCCGCAGCTGGCCAAGGCCAATGCGGAAACGGCATCGGCTCAGGCGCAGCTGGAGAAGGCGCGCCGCGATCTGAGCCGGACCGAGATCCGTGCGCCCTACGCGGGGCGGGTGCTGCAGCAGCGGGTGGATCTGGGGCAGGTGATCTCGGCGGGCATGGATCTGGGGGAGATTTTTGCGGTGGATGCGGTGGAGGTGCGGCTGCCGGTGCCGGAGCGTGAAAAGCCCTTTTTGCAACTGCCCCGCCATTACCGAGGGCAGGCGGAGACGGCGGGAGCGAAGGTGTGGCTGACGGCGGATGAAGGCGGCAAGGTGACGGTGTGGGAGGGGCGACTGGTGCGGGTGGAGGGGGCGGTGGATGAACGCACGCGTCAGACCATTGCGGTGGCGCGGGTGGAGGAGCCCTTTGCGCCGAGAGAGGATGGGGCGGCGCCGTTGAAAATTGGCCAGTTTGTGGAGGCGCGGATCGAGGGGCAGAAGCTGGAAGATGTCTTTGTGCTGCCGCGCAGCGCGGTGCGGGCGGGCAACGAGATCATTTTGATCACGGATGACAGTCGGCTGCATCGGGTGACGATCGAGCCGGTGGCGGGAGATGCGAAGCACCTGGTGGTGATGGCGGGAAAAGATCGGGAGCCGAAGGCGGGTCAGGTGCTGTGCCTGACGCCGATTCCCTTTCCGGCGGAGGGGGCGAAGGTGCTGCCGACGGTGGATGGTCAGGTGGAGTCTGCGGGGGCAGCGGGGGGTGAGACTGCGAAAAAAGGCGGGATGGGTGGGGCGAAATCTCACGCGAGCAAGGAGTCCTAACCCGTCATGCCAGGGAGACGCGAGCGATGATTGGTTGGTTTGCCAAAAACCATGTGGCGGCGAACCTGCTGATGGTGGGGATCGTGATGGCGGGCATGTTTGTGCTGAATTCGGGCATGATCCCGCTGGAGGTGTTTCCGGATTTTCCGGATCGAACCATCACGGTGACTGTGCCCTACCCGGGTGCGACGCCGGATGAGACGGAGGAGCTGATCGTGGTGAAGGTGGAGGAGGCGATCGAGCAGGTGCAGGGCATCGAGCACATTTACAGTACGGCGGGATCGAGCGGGGGGACGGTGAACATCGAGGTGACGGATCACGCCGATGCGCGAGTGGTGCTGGATGACATCAAAAACAAGGTGGATGCGATTTCCACCTTTCCCCGTGATGCGGAGAAGCCGGTGATTCAGCTGCAGACGGGATTTTTCACGGTGATCACGGTGGTGGTGTCGGGAGATCTGTCGGAGGCGGATCTGGCGGCGATGGGTGCGCATGTGAGGGATGAGCTGGTGGCGCTGCCGGGGATCTCGCAGGCTGATCTGAGTGATGTGCGGCCTTTTGAAATCAGCATCGAAGTGCCGGAGAGTGAGCTGGAGCGCTACGGACTGAGCCTGGAGGCGGTGAGGCAGGCCATCGCGCAGTCGTCGCTGGATCTACCGGCGGGTGTGGTGCGCACGGAGTCGGGCGAGGTGGCGATCAAGACGCGGGGACGGGCTCTGACGGGGCAAGACTACGCGGCCATCGTGGTGGCGCGCAATGCGGACGGCACGCAGCTGACGCTGGGAGACGTGGCGGAGATCCACGATGGCTTCAACGAGAACCCGCTGCTAGCGCGCTACAATGGCAAGCGCTGTGTGACCATCACGGTGACACGGCCGATGGAGGGGAATGCGGTGGAGGTGGCGGAGGAGGTAAAACGCTACATCGATGGGGCGGCGGGTCGGCTGCCGGAGGGGGTGGAGGTGGCGTTTTGGAATGATCGCTCCAAGATCGTGCAAAGCCGCATGGAGGTGATGATCAACAACGCCATCCAGAGCTTTCTGCTGGTGTTCGTCGTTTTGCTGTTGTTTCTCCGGCTGGATGTGGCGGTGTGGGTGACGATGGGCATCCCGGTGGCCTTTCTGGGATCTTTTGCGCTGATGCCGCTGCTGGGGATCACGATCAATTCCTCGAGTTTGTTTGGATTCATCATGGTGCTGGGCATCGTGGTGGATGACGCCATCGTCGTGGGAGAGAGCATCGTGCAGCGGCATGAGGCGGGTGGGGTGACGCTGTCTGAAGCGGCCATCGAGGGCACGCGGCTGGTTTCCACGCCGGTGATTTTTGGGGTGCTGACCAATGTCATTGCCTTCACACCGATGATCCTCGGCATGGGGGACTGGGGGCCGATGTTTCAGCCCATCGCTCTGGTGGTGATTCCCTGCATGCTATTCTCGCTGGTGGAGAGCCAGCTGGTGCTGCCGTCCCATCTGAGCAAGCGGCTGCTGCAGCGTCCGTCGGAGTGGGTGGCTCCATTGCAGCGCGGGGTGAATCGTTTTCTCACGGCAGTGGTGCGGGTGTTTTACCGGCCGCTGCTGGTGCGCGCGGTGCGGCATCGCTACATCTCTGCGGCGATTTTTCTGGGCGGGCTGATGGTGATTTCGGGTTACATTTTCGGAGGCCATGTGGTGTGGATGCCTTTTCCTCGGGTGCCCTCGGAGCGGATCACGGCGCGCTTGGTGATGCTGGAAGGGACGCCGGTGGAGATCACTCATGCGCATGTGGATCGCATGACGCAGATCGCGGAGGACATGCGGGCGGAGTATGTGGGTGAGGATGGCCGTCCGGTGATCAAGCAGATCGTGTCTCTGGTGGGTGGTACGGGATTTGCCTCCAGCCACCGGCGCGGCGTCAGTGGGCAGCCGCATCTGGGGGAGGTGAACATTGAGACCTTCGGGCCGGAGGAGCGCAGTCTGGATGTCTCGACGGTGGCGATGGCGGAGGAGTGGCGGCGGCGCATCGGGGAGATCGTGGGGGCGGAGGAGCTGACGTTTCGCTCGGAGATTTTTCGGGGGGGCGATCCGATCGACATTCAGCTGATGGGGAACAATCCGCGGGCGCTGCTGCAGGTGTCGGATCAGATCAAGGAGCGGTTGAAAGGGTTCCCGGGAGTGTTTGACGTGACGGACTCTCTGGATGAGGGGCGCAAGGAGATTCAGTTTGAGTTGAAGCCGGAGGCGAAGCTGCTGGGCATCACGGTGGAGGATCTGGCGCGGCAGGTGCGGCAGTCTTTTTATGGGGCGGAGGTGCAGCGTCTGCAGCGGGGGCGGGATGAGGTGCGGGTCTTTGTGCGGCTGCCGAAGGCCGAGCGGGAGAGCTTGGCCACGCTGGAGCGGATGCGGGTGCGGGGGCCGGATGGCAGTGAGATGCCGCTGGCGCAGGTGGCGCAGATTCATGTGGGCAAGAGCTTTTCCTCCATCCAGCGCATCGACCGGCAGCGGGCGATCAACATCCGGGCGGATGCGGAAAAGGAGCGGGTGGATGTAGCGGCGATCAAAGCGGAGCTGGCCGATTTCATCGACCACCTGCTGGCGTCTCGTCCGGGGATCCGGTGGTCTTTTGAGGGCGAGGATAAAGCGGTGCGGGAAGCGGGTGATGCGACGTTTTGGGGCACGCTGCTGACGGTGCTGGGACTGTATGCGATGCTGGCCATCCCGTTTCGCTCCTACGCGCAGCCGCTGGTGGTGATGATGGTGATTCCGTTTGGCATCGTCGGTGCGGTGGTGGGGCATCTGCTGCATGACCTGCCGTTGAGCATGCTCAGCCTGTTTGGCATGCTGGCGCTGGCGGGCGTGATCATCAATGACAGCATCGTGCTGGTAGATTTCATCAATCGCGCGCGGCAGCAGGGCATGACGGTTTTTGAAGCGGTGGTGGAGTCAGGGCCGCGCCGCTTCCGCCCGATCCTGCTGACTTCGGTGACGACCTTTGTGGGGCTGATGCCGCTGCTTGCCGAAAAAGGGACGAGTTCTCAATTCCTCATCCCGATGGCGGTGTCGTTGGGTTACGGCATCCTGTTTGGCACGATGATCACGCTGGTGCTGGTGCCGGTGTGTTACTCCATCATGGAGGACATGCGTTCGGCCTTGGCGTGGATCTGGCGTGGTCCCGCGCAGGCAGACTTTGTGGAGCCCTCCCAGTCGGGGCGGATGCCAGAGCCGGTGGAGGAAGCGGGGATCAGCTGAAAAACACGCTCTCTGCGGTGCCGCGCAGCATCCACTGCTTGTCGTCTTCCGTGAGGAAATCCAGCCGATCTCGGATCAAGGCGATGGAGTCATGGTAGGTGTGACTTTCCTGGACTTGATACGGGCAGTCGGTGGCCCACATCAGGCGGTTGGCGCCAAAGGCGTCTCGCAATTGGCGGATCATCGGGCCGAGATCGGTGTAGGGGGCCTTTTTTTCGCCCAGGGCATAAAACGCGGACGTCTTCACGCGGGTGAGGGGATGCTGCGCGAGGTCGCAGAGCTGGCGGAGGTCGTCGGCCTGGACGCCATCTTTCATGCCGATGCGGGCGAAGTGATCGATCACCACTGGCGTGCTCGGATAGGCCTGGCACATGCGCTGGATGGCGGGCAGGGCGTCGGGATTGGCCAGCAGGCACATGGCCATGCCTTCGTCGGCTCCGGCGGCCCACATGGCCTTCATCGCGGCGGAGTTCTGCCAGGCTTCGGCCTTTTCCCGGTCGGCGTAGAGGCGGAAGCCGCGCACGCCTTGCTGCTTGAGTTCCCTCATGACTGGCTTCGGTGAGGCCGCTTCGGGGTCGATGATGGCGACGCCGCGAAACACCTCCGGCTGGTGGGCGATGGTGTCCAGCATGTAGCGATTGTCCTCTTTGTAAAAGCTCATCTGGATGAGCACGATGCGGTCCACACCCTCGGGGCGCGCCTGCCGCAGCAGCTCGGTGGGCAGGAAGGTGCGGGGCTGGAGATCGGCCTCGGTGTAGCCTGCTGCCAGCGGGTACTTCGTCAGATCATCGGTCCAAACATGGACGTGGGCATCGATCCACCCGGGATCTGCGGCAGCGGAGAGGGAGGCGGGTGCGAGGGCGGCAGCGGCGCTGGCTCCCAGGCTGACTTGGAGGAATTGGCGGCGGTCAGGATGAACGATCATGCGGGCATCCAACCACAGCGAGACGGCTGCTGTCGAGCTTCGGGATGCAAAAACCCTGCGCCGCTGCGTCTTGCCGGAAACCAAAGGCCGTGTAGGGTGCGCGATTCATGAGAGACGACCCCACTCCGCCCGCTGACTGCCGTTTTGAGACCCGCGCCATCCACGTGGGGCAGGACTATCGCGATGAGACTGGTGCGGTGATCCCGCCGATCTACCTCACCTCCACCTTCGAGACGGGCAATCCGGGAGGGTTTGACTACACCCGCTCGGGCAATCCCAACTTCCGCAACCTGCAAACCACGCTGGCCAGTCTGGAGGGCGCACGGCACGCCACCATCTTCGCCAGCGGCGTGTCGGCGATCACAGCGGTGGCGTTTTCGCTGAAAGCGGGTGACGTGATCCTCTCCGAGGCAAACATTTACGGCTGCACCTTCCGCCTCTTCGAGCAGGTGCTGAAGCGCTTTGGTGTGACGATCAAATACGCCAATCTGGCCAACCCAGGGAACTACGGATTGATCGATGATCTGAAGCCAGCGCTGGTGTGGCTGGAGAGCCCGACCAATCCGCTGCTGAAGGTGCTGGACATCGCTGCGATCTCGCAACACGCGCACAAGGTGGGAGCCACGGTGGTGGTGGACAATACCTTTGCCTCCAGCCTGCTGCAGCGGCCCCTGGAGCTGGGGGCGGATCTGTCTCTGCTGAGCACCACCAAGTACAGCAACGGCCACTCGGATGTGCTGGGTGGCGCGGTGTGTAGCAACTCGGACGAATGGCAGGCGCGGATGATATTTGCTCAAAAGGCGCTCGGACTGCAGCCGTCTCCATTTGACGCCTGGATGACGAGCCGCGGGGTGAAGACGGAGGCACTGCGGGTGGAGCGCCACAGCGCCAACGCGCTGGAGCTGGCGCGACGGCTGGAGGCGCATCCGGGCGTGAAGCGGGTGGTGCATCCCTTTCTGCCCTCGCACCCGCAGCATGCGCTGGCGCGGCGGCAGATGAGTGCGGGGGGCGGCATGTTGCTGGCCGACTTCGGTTTGAGCCAGGAGGCCACGCTGGCCTTTCTGCGGAGGCTGCGGCTGTTCACGCAGGCAGAGAGCCTGGGTGGCATTGAGTCCCTGGTCTGTCACCCGGCGACCATGACCCACGCCTCGGTGCCGAAGGAGACGCGGCAGGCGGTGGGGGTGACGGATGGGCTGGTGCGCTTCTCGGCGGGCATCGAGCACGTGGAGGATCTGTGGGCGGACATCGAGCAGGCGCTCAAAGCGCGGGAGGCCTGAAGCATGCAAGACCTGCTGAAGGAGCCGATGTGGCGAGCGTCCGATCTGGGGCGGGCGGTGCCGGATGATGAATTCGGCGTGTCGGTGTGTCTGCCGAGGTGGGCGGATGTCATCGGCTATGAAGAAAGAGATCCCGAGGTGCTGCGGCATTTTCGCTCGGGCTATCCGCGATTTTGCTGCCCGCCAGCGGTGGGTGCTTTGTTTGAGGCAGCGGATCAGGAGCTGGCGATCGCTGGAGTGGAGCGCTGCCTCGTTTTCCCTCGGGTTTCGCACGCGCAGCGGTGCTTGGAGGATATTGCGCGTCAGACCGGACGCAGAGAGGGACGTGCGACCGCCTGGCGAGGCCTCGGCGTGGCGATTTTTCCTGCGGAACACTACGATGCGGCGCGGGGATTTTGGCGATTTTGCGGCGAGGTGGTGAGCACCCGCCAGGCTCGGGCGGCGCTGGGCCGTCACGAGGTGGAGACAACGGTGGAGCAGGGGAGGGAGGCGGAGGCAGTGATCCGCCAGCGCCTCGCCGACCTCAGCGGACAGCAGGCTGAGGACGTGTTTCTTTTTCCCTCCGGCATGGCGGCGAATTACGCCGTGCACCGCATGCTGCAGGCCCTCTGGGGCGCGCGGCGGACGGCGCAGGTGGACTTTCCCTATGTCGATGTTTTGAAGCTGCAGCAGCGCTCCGGGGCAGGCACGCACTTTTTGCCTCTGCAGAAAGACGGAGCTGAGCTGGCGCAACTGGCCGCTCTGATGCAGCAGGAAGAACTGGGGGCCATCTGCGTGGAGGCACCCAGCAACCCGCTGCTGCGCTGCGCCAACCTGCCGGAGATCCAGGCGCTGCGAGACGCCCGCCAGGCCGTGACGCCACTGGTGGTGGATGACACGGTGGCCTCCGTGGCGGAGGTGGATGCCTTTCGTTATGCGGATGTGGTGACGACGAGTCTGACCAAGGCGTTTTCCGGCGTGGGCGATGTGTTGGCGGGCAGTGTGGTGCTGAATCGCCGCTCCCATTGGCACGCTCGGATGCAGGAGTTTTTTCTCCATCAGGCAGATCACAGTCTCTGGCATGAGGACGCGGTGGCACTGGAAAAAAACAGCCGCGACTTCGTGCAGCGTTCCGCCCGGTTCAGCGCATCGGCCCTGGAGCTGGCACAGTGGTTGCGTCAACGGCCTGAGATCGGGCGCGTCTGGTATCCCGACCAGGATGGGGGTGCGGGTTTTGAGGCCATCCGTCGCTCTGGAGGTGGGCATGGCTGCCTGCTTTCGTTGGTGTTGAAGGACCGCAGCCTCAGCCCGGCCTTTTTTGATGCGCTGGAGGTGACCAAAGGACCCAGCCTGGGCACCAACTTCACCTTGGCCTGCCCGTACGTGCTGCTCACTCACTACGATGAGCTGGACTGGGCGGAGAGCTGCGGAGTGCCGAGGGATCTGATCCGCGTCTCCGTCGGACTGGAGGATCCGGCAGACCTCCGTGCCCGCTTTGAGAAGGCGCTGGACCGTGTCGGAGCCGATGGAGGCTCGCCTCAGAGCGTCGGGTGAAAATGAGCGAGCGATGTTTTCGAGAATCCGTTTGACAGGGCAGGGCACAGGATTAACCTCACCGCCCTCTAAAATTAGGGTGAAACGCCGATCCTGCACGCTGTGACGGCATCACTCTTTTTGTCAAAGCTCCCCTCTCACTGCATGAAAACGTTTTCCGCCAAAGCCAAAGATGTCGCCCGCAACTGGTGGGTGATTGACGCCCAGGACAAGGTGCTGGGCCAAGTCGCCGTGGCTGCCGCCAACCTGTTGCGGGGCAAAAACAAGCCGATCTTCACGCCTCACGTGGACACCGGAGACTTTGTGGTGGTCATCAATGCCGACAAAGTGGTACTGACCGGCCGCAAGGAGCAGCAGAAAATTTACACCTCCGTTTCCGGTTACATCGGTGGCCAGAAAGTGGAGAACGCCGAACGGGTGCGCGCCCGCCGTCCGGAGTTGCTGGTGGAACGCGCCGTCAAAGGCATGATCCCGCACAACCGCCTGGGCCGCCAGATCAAGAAGAAGCTCAAGGTCTATGCCGGTGGTGAGCACCCGCATGAAGCGCAAAACCCCCAGCCTTACGCCGTGGCCTGAGCCCCCTAACCTGACTTCTCCACGTTTCTCTTTTTTCTCATGAGCGCTCCTCTCCAAAGTTCAACAGGCCGCCGCAAGACCGCCGTAGCACGGGTGCACCTGCGTGAAGGCAATGGCCAGATCACCGTCAACGGCCGTGAGCTGGACGATTATTTTCCCACCGCCAGCATGCAAAACCAAGTCACGCTGCCGATGACACTGACCGGCACGCGTCAGGCCTATGACATCGCGGTGAACGCCAGCGGCGGTGGCCTCAACGGACAAGCCGACGCGGCTCGTCTGGGCATCTCCCGCGCGCTGATCGCCGTGAATCCTGAGCTGCGCCCGGTGCTGAAGCCCCACGGCGTGCTGACGCGCGACTCCCGCGCCAAGGAACGGAAGAAGGCTGGCCGCCCCGGTGCTCGCAAGCGCTTCCAGTTCTCCAAGCGGTAAGGTTCTTTGCCACTGGATCCGGATCTGCCGGACACACTTTGCAAAAGCCCCGCTTCGGCGGGGCTTTTTTCGTTCTGGCCTCCTACTGGGCCACGTATTTCCTTCCAACAACCTCGGTTGAATCTAGGACCATCCCGGGCCAAACTACCGTTTTCATTGCCCCCTTTCGTCATGTTGCGAGATCCCTCCTCCAAGTACCAAGCCTTTCCCGTGATCGACTTGCCAGATCGCCAGTGGCCGACCCGCCAAATGACGTCCGCGCCCGCCTGGTGCAGCGTCGATCTGCGAGACGGCAACCAAGCTTTGGCCGTGCCGATGAACGTGGGGCAGAAGCTGGAGATGTTTGATGCCTTGGTGAAGTGCGGATTCAAGGAGATCGAGGTGGGCTTTCCCAGCGCCTCCAACACCGAGTTCCAGTTCAATCGCCGTCTCATCGAAGAAGGCCGCATTCCCGAGGATGTGACGATCCAGTGCCTGGTGCAGGCGCGGGAGGATCTCATTGAAAAAACCGTGCAATCCCTGATGGGAGCACGCAGCGTCATCATCCACCTCTACAACTCCACCTCGCCAGCGCAGCGCAAGTATGTCTTCGGCATGACGAAGGAGCAGATTCGCGATGTAGCCGTGAAGGGCGCACGTTTGATTCAGGAGCGTCTCTCCCGCCTGGAAGAAGGCGGCACGCGAGTGACCCTGCAGTACTCGCCGGAGAGCTTCAGTGCCACCGAGGTGGAGTTTGCCAAAGAAGTCGCCGAAGCCGTGATGGACGTGTGGCAGCCCACGCCTGGGCAGAAGATGATCCTCAACCTGCCGGACACCGTGGAGGTGGCCATGCCCAACGTGTATGCGGATCAGATCGAGTGGATCTGCCGCAACATTCGGGATCGGGATAGTCTGATCGTCAGCCTGCACACGCACAACGATCGCGGCACCGGCACCGCAGCCACCGAGTTGGGTTTGCTGGCGGGAGCAGATCGGGTGGAAGGCACTCTTTTCGGCAATGGAGAGCGCACCGGCAATCTGGACATCGTGCAGGTGGCGATGAATCTCTACATGCACGGCATCGACCCGAGGTTGAATTTTGGCCGCATGAACGATCTCATCGGCATGTACGAACGCTGCACGGGCATGACCGTGCCGCCACGTCAGCCGTACGCAGGAGAGCTGGTCTTCACCGCCTTCAGTGGCAGTCACCAGGATGCCATCAAAAAAGGCTTGGCCGGCTACGACGCTGCCGCAGGAGCCTGGGATGTGCCGTATTTGACCATCGATCCGCAGGACATCGGACGGGAGTATCGCGAGGTGATTCGCGTCAATGGCCAGAGCGGCAAAGGCGGTGTGGCCTACCTGTTGGAGAGTGAATTTGGCATTGAGCTGCCGAAGGAAATGCAGCGGGAATTTGGGCCGCTGGCCAATGATGAAGTGGACGCCCTAGGCCGCGAGGTCTCGGCGGCGGAGCTGCGAGAAATGTTCCAACGCATCTATCTAGAGCGCACCACACCCTGGGCGCTGCATCACTTTCATGCTGACGGCGTGGACGGCAGTTTCCGCTGCCGCGCCAGCCTGCGCCGAGATGGCGCTGAGGTGGTAGTCACCGGCACCGGCAACGGACCCATCGCGGCCTTTGCTGAGGCCTTGATCAGGGAAGGCGGCGTGGTCCCGTTTGAGGTGGCCAGTTTCAGAGAGCAGAGCCTCAGCTCCGGCTCAGAGGCCACCGCACTCGCCTACGTGCAAATTCGTTCGAAGTCCGAGGGTCGTACCTGCTGGGGGGCCGGGGAAGATACCAACATCGAGTTGGCCTCCATCAAAGCCGTCCTCAGCGCCGTCAATCGTCTCGGAGGTGGAGAGAAGGCATGACGCGAAAGAACGCCGAATGAGCGAACGAGGGCTGATGCTCCGCGAACGCTCTCGGAGGCGCACCTTCTAACGCCCATTGAGGTGAGCTGCGAGCCACGCTTCGCCATCTTGGTGGGTTCATCCCATTGCCGCACCTGCTCCAGCCGTTGGGCGCTGATTTGCGAAAACCTCCGCAGCAGCAACCAAAACGCCGACGCCAACTCACCCTCCCGCCGACCGGTGATCTTGAGTGGTGACTGTGAAGCCGGCTAGGTTTTGGGGTGAGCAAAGCTGAGAGAATCGGAGGCGGTCGATGGCGTCACTCTTTCGATTCTTAGCCCTCGGTCGATTTCAGCCAATCCAGGCAGTCCTCGCTGGCTTCAAAAAACAGCAGAGCTTCGCCAAAGGCGAGCAGACGCTCCTCATCCAACTG
>JAGRPD010000250.1 GCA_020439875.1 Verrucomicrobiales bacterium | reverse complement strand
ACCGCCTCCGCCGGGTGAAACCCCGCCGTTTTTTCATGAAACGGATCTGCCTCTGCCTCGGCAGCCAGCAGGCGCGTATCCTGAAAAGCCGCCAAAAGTTCCGGCAGCAGCGGCAGCTCCACACTGACCACCAGAGCCCGCCGCGCCAGGCCCGCCCGCAGCGCAGCCCAGGCCATGCCTGCTGCGTCCAGACCTGCCGAACAGCCGTTGGCCAGCACCTGCCACGGTCCCCGCAGCCCCAATTCGATGCTCACCGCTGCCGCCACCTCACTGTGCAGCGCGTTGCTCGCCGCCAGCAGCCGCAGCGGGCGCCGTTCCTGCCAGTAGCCCAGCAGCTCTCCCGCATTGCCCCGGCTGCTCCCCGCGAAAATCCACGCCTCCTCCCGCTCCGCATCGGTCCATCCCGCGTCGGCCATCGCCTCCCGCGCCACCCGTACCGCCGCATTGGACGCCCCTCCGTAGCGTCGGCCTCGCCGCCATGCCGCAGCCTCCGCCAGCCAGCCTCCATGCACCGGCCAGGGCAGGTCCGCCAGCTCAGCGCGACCCGCCTCCGCCAGAGGTCGCAGCCCCGAATGTCCCGTCTGCATGGCCCTCCTTTGCGCCTCCACCGTTTCCCCCAGGGCCGAAGCACAAGCCACCCCGGCCACACGGACAGAGGAAGAAAAAGGCGCGGCAGACATTGGCGGGCCGCCTCCCTAGCACGCCGCTCCGCCTCAAGCAATGGCCAGCATCACCACGACTTCCGCCTCGCCCAGCGCGTTTCATGCTTGAGCTTCGTGAGTATTTTGATATTTTTAATAGTTCAGAAAAGTTTTTTATCATCCCTCCTTCCTCGCTCCTGTTCTCCCATGAAAAAAACGCGGCCCCAGCGCTCCCGCTCCACCGATGAAACCGTCAGCCCCTGGAATGATCCCCTGGGCTTCCTCCTCCTCATCGGAGCCGCGATGTTCATGCTCGCCCTGCTTTCCTACGATCCCGGCGACCTACCCGGCTGGGCTCCGCTGGTGATGTCCGACCAGGCCAACACCGTCACCCGCAACTTCATCGGTCAGACCGGGGCCATTGTCGCGGGTTACTCGCTGTTTCTGATGGGAATGGCCACCTACTTGGTGCCGATCAGCCTAATGTGGTTTGGCGTCTGCAAACTGGCCAACAAGAACCGCATCACGCGCAGCAACTGGCTCGGCGTCGTCATTTTGGTCGTCGCGGGTGCCTCCCTGCTGCAGGTCAATGGCCTCTTTTCCTGGCGGGATGCCCACCTCCCCCACGGCGGCGGCGGCGCGCTGGGCAGCTTCGTTGGCGACACCCTTTTCATGAGCCTTTTTGGCCGAGTCGGAGCCACTCTCGTGCTCGGGCTCATTTATCTAGGCGGCTTGATTTTGGCAGGCAATCTCCACCCCCTGCGCCTGCTCGAAGAACTGCGGCGCGAGCTGCCGCGCTGGATCGAACTCTGCCGCGCCCGCTACGCCCTGGCCATCGGTTCGTACGACGAGGAAGAGGCGGAGGAAGAAGCCCCTAAACCCACCCGCCGCCGCCGCACCACCAAGGCCGATCTCAGTCCCGCTGACACCGCCGAAACCGTGCCCGATTTGCCGCTCTCCAACGGCGAACTGCCGCTCCAGTTCGAACCCGAGCCGCCGAAAATCATCGACTCTTCAGCCCGGCGTCAGTTGCATGCCGACGACAAACCGCGCCTCGCCGAAGTCTGGGGCAAACGCCGCGCCCAGAAGCTCGAGCAGGCCCCTCACGGCAGCCTCGGCAACCTCACCGTACGCTTCAAAAACTACACCCTGCCCGAACTCGATCTCCTCAACTGGCCCGTCGAAGACGCCAAACCCGCCGACAAAGGCGAACTCCTCGCCACCCAAAACACCATTGTCCGCACCCTCGCCGCCTTTGGCATCACCGTCGAGCCCGGCGATATCACCCGCGGCCCCGCCATCACCCGCTACGAGATTCGCCCCAGCGACGGCCTGCGCGTCAGCCGCATTGCCAACCTCGACGCCGACCTCGCCCGCGCCACCCGTGCCGAGCGCATCAACATCCTCGCCCCCATTCCCGGCAAGGACACCGTCGGCATCGAGCTGCCCAACCGTGAAAAAATCGCCGTCCCGATTCGCGAGCTGCTCGAAGACGATCTTTTCCAAAATGGCAAAGCCCGCCTCCCCATCGCCCTCGGCAAAGACGTCTATGGCAAGACCATCATCGGTGATCTCGCCGCCATGCCGCACCTCCTCGTCGCCGGAGCCACGGGATCTGGAAAATCCGTCTGCATCAATGGCATCATCACCAGCCTGCTGTGCCGGTTTGCCCCCGATGAACTGCGCTTCATCATGGTCGATCCCAAGGTCGTCGAAATGCAGACCTACGAGGACCTTCCCCACCTCGCCCTGCCGGTCGTCACCGATCCCAAAAAGGCCCTCATGGCCCTGCGCTGGGTGGTGAAAGAAATGGAGAATCGCTACCAAATGTTTGCCCAAGAAGGCTGCCGGAACTTCGAGACCTTCAACAACCGCAACCGCAAACGCGCCGAGAAAGCCCAAGCCGCGCGCGCCGCCAAAGCCGCCGCCAGCCCCATCGAAGACGCCACCGTCTCCGCCGCCTTCACCCAGGCCGCTCAGGACGAACCCAGCAGCGACATTCTCCCTGACACCGACGAGATCGACGCCACCGAAGAGGACGCCGTGGAGCGCATCGGCCATGATTGGTCCAGCGATGCCACCCCCGCCCCGCCGAAAAAGCCGGAGATGGTCATCCCCGACACCCTGCCCTACATCGTCGTCATCATCGACGAGCTGGCCGACCTGATGCAGACCGCTCCGGCCGACATCGAGTCCGCCATCGCCCGCATCACCCAGATGGCCCGCGCCGCCGGCATCCACCTCATCGTCGCCACTCAGACCCCGCGGGCCGAGGTCATCACCGGCGTCATCAAAGCCAACATCCCCACCCGCATCGCCTTCCAAGTCGCCTCCGCCCTCGATAGCCGCGTCATCCTCGATCGCAAAGGCGCGGAAAACCTCGTCGGCAAAGGCGACATGCTTTACATCCCCCCCGGCTCCGCCCAGCCCACCCGCTCTCAGGGAGCCCTCGTCACGGATGATGAAATTCACGCCATCGTGGATCGCTGTGTCGAGCAAGGCCAGCCTCTCTTTGACGTGCCCGTCAACGATGAAACGGGCGACATGGAGGACGACGGCTTCGGCGGCGACGGCGTGAACGAAGAGGAAGAAGACATGCTGGAGCAGTGCCTCGAAGTCATCCGCCAAGAGAAAAAAGCCTCCACCTCCCTGCTGCAGCGCCGCCTCCGTCTCGGTTATGGCCGCGCCGCCCGCATGATGGATGTCCTCGAAGACCGCGGCATCATCGGCCCTGCCGATGGAGCCAAACCGCGCGAGATCCTGGTGCACATGGATTGAAGCCAGAGCGCCTTTTTTTCAATCACCCCGCCCCGCGTCCTGCCGCTCACCGCGCCATGAAGCGGTGACGTATCGATCTCGGTAATCGCGGAGCGAATCGGCGGGCGTCGCCGCCTCCCAAATCTCGCCCATCGCCATCAACGTTCCGGCACAGGGGGAGGAATCCGCATCCACCTCCACGTGGCCGAGCGAATCTCGAAAAACGCAGGCGTTGAAGCCATCGCCACCGCCGCTCTCCGCGCAGGAGCCATGATGCATCGCCGCTAAAATCCAGCCATCCACAAATCGGCGTCGATACACCACGCCGTCCCATTCCGGAGGCAGATCGTCGGCAGCCTCCACGCTCCGCAGCCGCTCGACCCAGCTTTCCACAAAACGCTCATGGCCCCTGCGCGGCGCAAGCACGTTCCCATCCACCACCGCCGCCGCCACGAGCAGCACCAGCACGCCCAGCCCACTCGCCGTGATGATGCAGCCGCGTCTCATGCGTCCCAGTCTAACCTCTCCACCCGCCGGAGCGTTAGAAAATTCAGTCAAATTATGAATTCCCATCTTCCAGGATTCAGCGATAACATCCGGCAAATATGTCAAAGTCTCTCCTCATTGTCGTCGTCATCGCGAGCCTCGCGCTCGTGCTCGGCCTGGGCGGCTGCTCCGCCTACAACGGACTCGTCACTCTCGATCAAGGCGTCGAAGCCCAGTGGTCGCAGGTTGAAAACGCCTACCAACGCCGGGCCGATCTCATCCCCAACCTCGTGAAAACCGTGCAGGGCGCGGCTGATTTCGAAAAATCCACCCTCACCGAAATCACCGAAGCCCGCGCCTCCGTCGGCAAAATCCAACTCAACGGCGTGCCGGATGCGGCCCAGCTGGAGCAATACGAAGCCGCCCAAGGCTCCCTCGGCCGCGCACTCGGTCGGCTCATGGTCATCGTGGAAAAATACCCCGAACTCAAAGCCAACGCCAACTTCTCCGCCCTGCAAGCTCAACTCGAAGGCACCGAGAACCGCATCGCCGTCGAGCGGGGTCGTTTCAACGAAACCGTGCAGGCTTACAACACCCGCATCCGCAGCATTCCCGCCGTGTTTTTCGCGGGAGCCCTCGGCTTCCACCCCCGGGCGTATTTCAAATCCACGGCGGGTGCGGAGACTCCGCCCGAGGTGAACTTCGACTTCAAATCCGGTGACGCAGCCCCCCGCTGACGCCCGCGTGCGAGTCCGCCCACGCGGGCTCGGCAGGCTCCTGCTGGCAGCCTGTCTGCCAGTCCTCTCCTCCCTCTCGGGTGCGATCGAAGAGGTCATCCCTCCCGCCCCCCAGCACTACGTGGAAGACGCCGCAGGTGTGCTCTCCGCCGCCACCGAAAAGCGGCTCAACGCTCAACTGGAGGCCTACGAGCGCAGCTCTTCCAATCAACTCGTGGTAGCCCTCTACCGCCACATGCAGAGCCCCTCCAGCGTGGAGGATTACACCGTGCGCATCGCTCACCAGTGGGGCGTCGGTCAAAAGGACAAGGACAACGGTGCCGTGCTGTTCGTCTTTGTGCAGGATCGCAAAATGTTCCTGCAAGTCGGCTACGGCTTGGAGCCCCGCCTCACCGACGCCGAGGCCTTCCGCATCATTGAAGGCCTCAAGCCCTACTTTCGCTCGGGCGACTACGATGGCGGCATCTCCTGGGCCGTAGATCGCATGATCGAAGCCACCGAAGGCGAGTACCAGGGCGATGGCCGAACGGCAGCGGATCGGGAATCCAACACCGCAGGAGTATCCCTCGTGGTCCTGATTTTGTTCGTCCTTTTTTTCATGGTCCTCTTCCGCTCCCGCAGCGGACGCGTGTACACGGACCGCGGCGTGAGACGCTACGATGACGGCGGCTGGGGCGGAGGTTGGGGAGGCGGAAGCGGAGGCAGTTTCGGAGGGGGAGGCTTCGGCGGCGGAGGGGGCTTCAGCGGTGGGGGCGGTGGCTTTGGCGGAGGCGGAGCCGGAGGCAGTTGGTGATCTCCTCACTTGGCATCTCGACCATGAAAACCAGCACCTTTCTCGACACTCTGGACGATCCTCAAATCGTCGCCGCCATCCGCGCCGCCGAAGCCCACACCTCGGGAGAGATCCGACTCGTCGTCACCTCTCGCGCCGCCCAAGACCCCGTCGCCAGCGGTTGGCAGGCCTTTGAAAAGCTCGGCATGCAGCGCACTCGCCACCGCAATGGCGTGCTCATTTACCTCAGCCCCAGCAGCCAGACTTTTGCCATCTTGGGCGACATTGGCATTCACACCGCTGCAGGCGAGCAACTGTGGCAGCCCGCCGCCGAAGCACTGCGTCAAGGCCTCGCTGCCGGCCAACTGAGCGCCGCCCTGATCGAGACCGTCACCCGCATCGGCCACGCCCTCCAGACCCATTTTCCCGCCGAGACGCCCAATCCCAATGAACTGGCGGATGAGGTCGTGCGGGAAGGCAGCGAAGACGAATCCGACCCGGCCTGAAACACCGGAGCAGCCTTCGGCGTTCCAGCGGCCGTTCGTCATGAATTTTTTCCGCCGCCCCATCGCCTCCCTGCTCGCCCTCGGCTCGATCTTCAGCCTGCAGGCCGAAGAGCCCGCCTACTTCCCCCCGCCGGATCACGAAGGCGGCTGGCGTGAGGCCAAAACCGCCGCCGAATGCCGCGACCAGGCTGGCATGGACCTCCCCCGCCTGGAGGCCGCCTACACCGTGACCCAGCGCTCCACCGCCCACGGAGGCCTGCTCGTCGTTCGCCACGGATTCCTCGCCTTTGAGCGCTACTTTGGGCGCGCCAGCCGCAATGCCAACCCCGACATGGCCTCCACCGGCAAGGCCTTTTGCTCCATCGCTTGCGGCAACATGTTGGAGGAGTTTCACGACCGCATCCCCGAGGGCCTCGACACCCAAGTCTTCACCCCTGCCTACCTGCCCGAGGCCTTACCTCCGAATGATCCTCGCAAAGCAAAAATCACCCTCGGGCAACTGCTTTGCATGACAGCCGGCTACTGGGGAGAAGGCAAAAGCCCCACCGGCTACGTCCAAGGTCAGGCCAATCCCAAACCGCTAAAACCCGTTCCCGGTCAAAACATCCGCGAGCTCGACGCCTCCTCCCTCAACGTTCCCCTCTGGTGCGATCCCGGTGCCGGCTACTCCTACTCCTCCCCCTCCCCGCACATCGCCAGCATCGTCCTGCGCCACGTCACCGGGATGGAACTCAAAGACTACATCGACACCCGGCTGGCCCAACCCCAAGGCTGGGGAGCCTGGGACTACTGCCTGCACCGTGGAGACTTCGTCATGCCCCACGCCAACGGCGCTGGCAGCACCGCCCTGCACGCCACCGATGTCATGCGTTTTGGTTACTGCCTGGTGAAAAACGGACGCTGGAAAGACCAGCAACTCGTGCCCGCCAGCTACCTTGAAAAATGCCGCACCTGGAGCCCCTACAACCCGCACACCCCGTTCAGCCTGCAGTGGGAACACAACGCGGATGGGCACGTCGCCGCCGCCCCGCGGGATGCCTTTTGGAAGAGCGGTGCCGGCGGCTTCTGCCTCTACGTCGTGCCCTCCCTGGATCTGGTGATTTACAAACTCGGCGGCAAGACCGCCCAATACGACCCCAGCCTCACCCTCATCCCTCAGCCCGAACCTCGTCTCGACCGCGACGACTGGCAGCCCCTCCCCGGCAACGCGTTCACCGAAAGCTCCGCCAGCGCCTCCCTCAACCGCATCCTCGAAATGGTCTGTGCCGCCGTCAGGATGGAGTGAGGGGGTTTGAATTTTACTGGATTTGCCCCATGCGATTTCTCGGAATCTCCCTCCTATCATTTGCCTGCCTCGGCCTTGGCAGCCCATCGGCCTTTTCCCAAACTCCCACCACCTTCCGAGAGGCCCGAAAAAACCATAAAACCAATCTTTTCTACGCCCCCGAATCTCCGCCATCCAGCACCTTCGATCTCGTCCACTACGCATCACCCCTCGGACCGATGAGCGCCTACGTGACGCCCGATCCCAGCGATGGAAAAAAACATCCGGCGATCATTTGGTTGGTCGGTGGTTTATCCAACAGCATCGGGGCTAACCTCTGGGAAGACGGAGAGCCCTCCAATGATCAAACCGCCTCGGCCTACCGCAAAGCGGGAGTCATCATGATGTTCCCGTCTCTTCGAGGCGGGAATGACAACCCCGGTCATCGCGAAGTCTGTTTTGGCGAAGTCGATGACGTCATCGCCGCCGCCGAATCCCTTTCCAAGCTTCCCTACGTGGACCCCGAGCGCATTTACCTCGGCGGTCACAGTACCGGCGGTACCCTCGCGCTTTTGGTTGCCGGTAGCACCGATCGATTCCGCGCTATCATCAGCTTCGGACCGGTTCACACAGTCGCAGGTTATGGCCAGGAGGTCCTCCCTTTCGATGCCACTGACACTCAGGAATTGGTGGTTCGCGCCCCCATCGCATGCCTCAGTGAAATCCAATCTCCCACGGTCGTTTTGGAAGGAACCGAGAATGGCAACATCGAGTCCCTCGAACTCATGCGCAAAGCTTGCCAGAATCCCCAAGTCAAATTCCACAGCATTCCATCCGCCACTCACTTCAACATCCTCGCGCCTTTCAACGATCTATTTGCCCGCAAAATCCTCAAAGACACCGATCCGACCCCCGAGCTGCAGCTCACCGAGAAAGAAATCTTGGATACCGTCAAGCTACTGAGTCCCGAGAAATAGTTTCACTCCCGAAACTCCTCCCGCTCGGGAATGCGTGAGAAGGCGATTTTGGTGCCGGAGAAGGTCCGAACGGTGTCGGGAGTGAAGCCGATGACCACCGCATCTCGACCGTGACGCTGGTTGAGTTCATCCAACACGCGGCTCAGGTGCTCCCGCCGCGCGCAGGCCGCTTCTTCGGGCCCTGAAAACAGATCCCGCTGCTGCGGACGCGTCGCCTCCTCCAAACCGGAAAGCGTGACGGAAACCTTCTTCAATCGCTGCCAGCGGGCCTGCCGCATCACCCGGTCCCACAGGCGGGTTTGCATCTGCACCAGAGTGATGCTGTCACTCGTCGCAGCGCAGTGCGCCTGCGCCTCCTGCCGCCCGCCGTCCTCCAGCCGCACGCTGACGTGCAGATGCGTGGTGCGGCAGCCGAGACGCCGCAAGCGGCTGGCCGCCTTGAGCAGAAGGCGGCGCGCAACGATCTCTGCCTTGGGAGGCACGCGCAGGGCTGGTGCCAGCACGTGGCTGTGCCCCAGGCTCCGCCGGTTCACAGGCGCATCCTCCTCCGTGGGGCCACCATGCAGAGCATGCCAAAAGCGGTCTCCACATACCCCGCCCCAAACCCGATGCAGCACTGCGCGCTCGGCCTCCCAGAGCTGATCCAGCGTGCGCAACCCCGCCGCCTGCAAGCGTGGCAGCATGCGGCGGCCAATGCCGGGCAAATCTTCCGGCTTCAATTCCAACAGGCGGCCCGGCAGCTCCTCCGCCAGCAACACCACCAGTCCATCTGGCTTTTCCAAATCGGAAGCGACCTTGGCCAAAAAACGATTCGGTGCCAGTCCGATGGAGCAGGTCACGCACTCCCCCACGCGCTCCCGCAAACCCGCCTTCATTCGCCGCGCCAAATCCAACGCCGCTGCCAGTGGCTGACGCGCGGCATCCAGCCGAAAAGCCACTTCGTCAATCGATCCAATGGTGGTGATCGGATAATGACGCTCCACTTCCTGCACCACGCGGTGATGCATCTCCACGTAGCGCTCGTGATCCGCCCGCACCATTTTCAGGGCAGGACACAGCCGCCGTGCTTCCCCCACCCGCGTGCCCGTTTTGATGCCAAACCGTTTTGCCTCCTTGCTGGCGGCGATGGCGCAGGTGCTGTCCGTTTCCACCGGCACCACGATCACCGGATGCCCCCGCAGCTCGGGCCGCAACTGCTGCTCGACGCTGGCAAAGAAGCAGTTCAGATCGAGGTAAAGCCAGCCCACCGAGCCGGAGGCTAGCTCAGAGTAACCCGCAGCGTTGAGGAGATCCCGCATCAGAATCCCACTCTAACTCACTGATGAAACTGTTCAAGAGAACAATTTTCTATTTCTGCAAGAAAACAAACACTCCCTTTTTGTTGCTCACGGCCACATCCACTTTGCCGTCGCCATTGATGTCTCCTGGCGTCACTTCCACGCCGACACCCGAATTGTCGTCGATGCGATGCGGGACGTAATCCACCGCACCACTTTCTCCCCGCTTCAATTCGAACCAATAAAGCACCGGAGCCGCATTGGGCTCCTCGTCTTTAAAAGGACCGTGAGCCCACCGGCGTTTGCCGGTGACAAAATCCATCACTCCATCTCCGTTCACATCCGCCAGAGCGAGGGCGTGAATCTGAGAAAACTTCACCCCATGCGGGCTATCTTTCTCCGTACTGCCCATCAAGGGATGCCGGGTGAAACTGCCATCCGCATTCTGCTCCGACCAGCTCAAGCCAAACCCATGAGCGTAGTGACTGGTGATGACGTCATTGCGCCCATCTCCGTTCACATCATAGACCAGCATCTGGGCACCGCCTTTGTCTTCGGTAGGAGCAAAATCAACTTTGTGCTCTTTCCAGAAGCCGTCGGCGGTCGGCTCAGCCGGCTGCTCAAACCACGCATCTTTCACCAGCAAATCGGGACGTCCGTCTCCATTCACATCGCCAAAGCCATAACCGTGGGTGTAGCGGAAGTATTTCTCGTTGTTCTCAGGGGTGAGCGGAGTGACGCCGTGAAAGGTGGCGGGTGCGGTCGGGTTGCTCCAGTCCATTTCTGCGTAGCCCACCTGACCATCCACCTTCTTGGTGGAATCTCCGCTGCTTTGGCAAATCAGCTCC
Organism: Verrucomicrobiales bacterium; assembly: GCA_020439875.1. Lineage (GTDB taxonomy): Bacteria > Verrucomicrobiota > Verrucomicrobiia > Verrucomicrobiales > Verrucomicrobiaceae > JAGRPD01. Next base: position 4,381 of record JAGRPD010000250.1, on the reverse strand, counting down.
GGTTTGCCGTCGCCCGTGATGTCGCCCACCATTGGCGACTCATTGTCGGCGATGGCCAAAGCGACGTGCTTGGTCCAATGGCCTTCCTTGTTTTGAGGATTCTCATACCACGCAGCCTCTTTGCCCGGCCAGGAATAGACCAAGATGTCCGCCCAACCGTCTCCGTTGAAATCGTACGTGTAGGTCAGGAAGTAGTCCGAGTAGCTTTTGGCGGCATTGTACGGTTCTGCCGCAGGTTGATTGAACTCCCGGCGCTCTTTGAAATCCGGTCCCAACCAATAATACGGCCCCGCGCAGATGTCGTTGTGGCCATCGTGATTGAAGTCCGCAAAATCCGCGCCCTCCGCCACGAACTCCTCTGTGAGGGTCAGCTTTTGAAATTCAACGCCGCTGGCAGCGGACGCAGCCAGGCAGGTGGGGACGACAAGGAGGCGGAACAGGATGGAAGAGTTCATGAGGCAGCAGGGGCACAACAGCTGCCAAAGCAAAATCTTGCATCAAGTTGGCTACCGGAACGAAAATCTGAACCGTTGGAAGGGTCGGCGAGCAACGAGGCTCCCGCAGCCTCTCGGAGGGAGAGGCGACGGGCGCAGTCCCCACGCGGTGCCAAACTGCCCGGAAAGACCCGCGAACCCGAACCGCCAATCGCCCACTTTTTGCAACTTTCCGAGCCCAGAAACCTCGCAAAATCAAGGGATGCAAACTGTGTTTCTGCAACATAGTTGACTTTTCGAAGGCCGCCGCTCGCGACCACTGGGAGGGCTTACCGGCGCGTTCGGGGACGGGTCGTCACCGGGCGGACGAGGCGCTGCTTCACCTCCTCGACGATGCGTTGATCCACGGCGTCGCGCTCGCGGCTGCATCCTGCCTCCTCCAGCAGGCGCGCCAGACCGTCTCCGCCGAGGTCTGGGGACGGCGTGGCGGGTGATTCAAACAGCGGGCCTGCAACCATCACGCGCCGCCAGGGTGAGCCCGCCTTTTTCCATGGGGTGCCATCTTCCAAAGCCACCGGAGCCCCAGGTTGAAATCCCTCCGTTCCCTGCGGCTGCCACCAATTCTCAGCCGCCCAGCAGTGAACGCCGGGATGCCAGCCATGTTTGGTCACCAGCTCGATGGCACGTTTTGTGCCACCGCAATCCAAGTACGCATTGCCCACCAGATGGAAGTCGAATCGCGCTCCCACCGCCTCGTCCCGATGATCTTCGACGCCTGCCGTGATGCGGGATCCGCTGCGACCAAAGTCGGCAAAAAGATTGGCCACCGCCTCCATGCGCACCGGCCAGGTGTCTCCGTGCCGCCGATCATTGGCTTCAAACTGCGGCCCACGCATCCAATAGTGAGCCAGCACGCAGTGGTGCAGTGTCAGGGTGCTGGCGCTGGCCAGGATGCCGAACGCGTGGCGATCTCCATACGGATGCAAGGCGGTGCCAGCCAGTGGCTCCGCCATCAGGCAATGCTGCACCGTCACGTCCTGACAGCGGATCACGGCCAGGAGTTCGTCACAGCTCCACTCCAGAGAGAGATGATCCAGCACCACGCGGCGGCACTCTCGTAGCTCCACGCAGTCCAGCCCGTGAGATCCACGCGGGCGCTCCAGCTTCTCTTTCCGCAGCCAGCGCCGCACCTCCCGGCTGCCATTGCGGATGCGCAGGTGGGTGAGGATCACGTCTTCGCAGCGAGAAAACTCCACTGCCCAGCCGGTCAACGTGATGCCCGCTGCCGGAGCCGATGCGCCATCCACCGTGACCTGACCACCGCGCTCCAGCCGCAGCGGTGCCTCCAGCCCAATGGTGCCCGATTTGGCAAAGCGAATGACGCGCGGCCCCTTTTGCAGCAGCGCCCAGCGCAGCATGCCGGGCGCAGGCTTTTCAGCGTCGTCATCCAGCCGCGTCACCATCAGCACCCGTCCGCCCGCGCCACCTACCGTGCCAGTTCCAAAGCCCCGCACCTCCAAGTCCTCCGCCGCATTTCCCCACGCCGCCAGCAGCGTGACCGCCGCCAGAGCCACCCCCATCAGCCGTCGGCGGCTAGGCACCCACATACCGCCTCCTCAGATGGGCGAGATGCCATTTCGCGTTGGTCGCTGAACCTGTGGCCCGCTGCATGAGGTCGTTCGGATCATAGACGCCACCCGCCTGATGCACGTTCTTTTGCAACCACCCCAGCAGCGGCGCGTAGTCCGCCTGCTCCACCGCGCGAGCCACCGTCTTGCGGCGCAGGGCAGCCGCGTAGAGCTGCGCTGCATTGAGGTTCCCCAAGGTGTAGGTCGCAAAGTAGCCGATGCCTCCCATGCTCCAGTGAATGTCCTGCAGGCAGCCGTGCGCCGCGTCCGGTGGGCGCATGCCAAACAGCGCTTCAAACTCCGCATTCCACGCCTCCGGCACATCAGCCACCGCCAACTCTCCCGCCACCATTTTCCGCTCCAAACCAAACCGGAGCAGGATGTGCAGATCGTAGGTGGCCTCATCGGCCTCCACCCGAATGAACGAAAATTCCGACCGGTGTACCAAGCCCATGAAATCCTCCAACTTCACTTTCCTCAGACGGGGAAACAACTCCGCCGCACGCGGAAACCAGCGCGCCCAGAAGGCCTCTGACCGACCCACGTGATTCTCCCAAAGCCGCGATTGGCTCTCATGGATCCCCAGGGAGACCGCCTCACCCGAGGGCAAGCCAAACTCCGCCGCCACCAGACCCTGCTCATAAAGACCGTGCCCTGTCTCGTGCAGCACCCCGAACAGCGAGGACAAAAAGTCCGCCTCGTTGTAGCGCGTCGTCAACCGCACATCCGCCGGTCCCAGCGTGGTGCAGAACGGATGCGTGGTGGTATCGATCCGCCCCGCTGCAAAATCAAAACCCAGGGACTCCGCCACCTCCCGGTTGAGGATTTGCTGCTGCTCGATGGGAAAGCTCCCCGGCAGCCGCTTCATCGTCCGCTGCCGACTGCGCTCCACCGCCGCCTGACCGATCTCCGCCAGCTCGGGTCGCAACCGTTCAAACAGCGCCGCCACCTGCGCCGTGCGCGCGCCGCGTTCGTACTCCTCCAGCAGCGCGTCATAAGGCTCCGACTGCCAGCCCCATCGGTCTGCCTTGCGCCGTGCCAGATCCAAGACCCGCTCCAGGTGAGGGGCAAACTGGGAAAAGTCCGATCCACGCCGCGCCTCCGCCCAGGCCGCCTTGGCCCGGGACGTCACCTCACTCTCCTCCGCCACCAGTTTGGCCGGCAGCTTGCGAGCCCGCTCCATGCGCCACCGCCACTGTTTCACGTTGGCCTGCTGGCGCTCGTCCAGATCCGCCACCTGAGCCTCCGCCGCCTCCAGCGCCTTTTCAAAACGCGCACTCGTCGCCAGGGCATGACCCCGGGTGCCTAGCCAGGCCAGCTGCCGCGCCCGATGCTCCACCGCCCGCGCCGGGAGATAGGTCTCTTGATCCCAACCCAACACCGCACCGGCCGACTGGATCACCGCCAGCTCCGCTGCCAATTCCGCCACTTTTTGATAGGCCTTCATGCGCCTAGCAGAGCGCGAAATTCAGCCCGCGCAAGAAATCCCCGACGCCCCGCGTTGCCATCCTACTTCTATGAATCCAACCACCCTGCCCACCCGTCGCCGCTTCCTCGGCCGCGCCGCCGCCACCGCCGCCGCCCCCTTCCTCCTGCCCTCCCGCATCTGGTCCGCCGACACTGCGCCGTCAGATCGCCTGCAGCTCGGCTTCATCGGCATGGGCAAAATGAACAGCGGCCATCTCCGCAGTTTCCTCGGCCGTCCCGAAGTCCAGGTGCGCGCCGTCTGTGACGTCGATACCACCCGCCGTGACAACGCCCAAAAGACCGTTCACGAAGCTTACCAAAACACCGACTGCGCCGCCTACAACGCCTTCGAAGACCTGCTCGCGCGCGACGACATCGACGCGGTCGTCATCGCCACCCCCGATCATTGGCACGCCTTTGTCGCCATCGCCGCGTTGAAGGCAGGCAAAGACGTGTACTGCGAAAAACCGCTCACCCACAACATTCACGAGGCCAAGACCCTCATCCAAGCCGTCAAAGACAGCGGCAAAATCCTGCAAACCGGCTCCCAGCAGCGCTCCTCCAAGGAATTCCGCGTCGCTTGCGAATTGGTGCGCAACGGCCTCATCGGCAAGGTGCAGAAAGTCGATTGTTCCTTCGGCGATCCCGCCGGACCCTATGCGCTGGGAGAAGAGGCCATGGAGCCCGGATTGGACTGGGATCGCTGGTGCGGCCCCGGCCCGCTCAAGCCCTACAACTCCATCCTCAGCCCGCGCGGCGTTCACAATCACTTCCCCGCCTGGCGCATGACCCGCGAGTTCGGCGGCGGCATGATCACCGACTGGGGTGCCCACCACATCGACATCGCCCAGT
>JAGRPD010000249.1 GCA_020439875.1 Verrucomicrobiales bacterium | reverse complement strand
CGCCCTGCATGCAGAGGAAGATGACGTGTTTGGCCCGGGCAGGAAAATGCGGAGCGCGGTGTGCTAAGGCCGATCCACCCGCTGCTGTCTCGGCTGCCGAAGCTCGGGCTGCCATGGCTGCGAAGGCCAGATAACCAAACCCATTGGAAGTGGTGCGCAAAAACTCGCGACGATGCATGGAGGAGGTGTTCATGGGGGAAGTTCAGTTGAGGTAGCGGAATTCGGCGGAGGCGAAGAGGGCTTGGCAGAAGGCGGTGAGGGCGGCGGCTTGGGCTTTGTCGCGATCTTGCTGGGTGTTTTTGGCGGAGCCGGTTTTGAGCTGGGTGGGAAAGCGATTCCAGAAACTGCGGAGGGCGGCGAGTTCCTCCGTGTTGGGACTGCGGCTGAAGGCCAGGTGATAGGCGTGCTGGAGCTTGTCCAAGGGGCTACCTTCAAAGGCGGCAACGCGCTGGGCGAAGGCGTCGGCGAGACCGATGACCTGGGCGTTGTTCATGAGGAAGAGGGCCTGCGAGGGGACGTTGGTGGTGTCGCGATGGCCGTTGACGAGGGATGCGTCGGGGAAGTCGAAGACGGTGAGGAAGTCGGGGATCTGATCGCGAATGATGGGGAGGAAAATGGAGCGCTGACGCTGAGGTTGGGATTCGACGTTGAGAAGGAGCTGCAGCAGGCCTTGACGTCCCTCACTGACGAGGGCGACGGGGGATCCATCCACGGGGTAGAGGTCGAGCTGGCCGGAGACGGCGAGCATGGCGTCCCGGATGGCTTCGGCGTCGAGGCGGCGTTCGTCCATGCGCCAGCGGAGGGTATTGTCTGGATCAAGGGCGAAGTTGTCGGCGGAGTGGGTGGAACTCATTTGATAGGTGCGGCTGAGCATGATTTCACGGATCAAAGACTTGATGGACCAGCCGCGATCCATGAAGCGGAGGGCGAGGTGATCTAACAACTCAGGATGGGTGGGTTTCATGCCCATGATGCCGAAATTGTCGGGCGTGGGGACGAGGGCGCTGCCCATCAATTTGAGCCAGATGCGATTGGCCATGACGCGGGCGGTGAGGGGATTCTCCCGGGAGGCGATCCAGAAGGCGAGGTCGAGGCGACCACTGCCTTCAGCGATGTTGCGGGGTTCACCTTCGGCGCAGAGGACTTCGACGAGGCCGCGCGGGACGATTTCGGAAGCTTGATTGACATCGCCCCGGGCAAGCAGGGGGGCATTGATCGGTGTGCTGCGATCGAGCGCGCCCATGACGAGGGTGCGTGGAGTTCCATCGGCGTGGAACAATTCGAGGTCGGCCTCGAGGGCAGTGACACGATCTCGCACAGCGCGGGTGCGCTGGGCGTTGCGGGCGACATCTCCGGTGACGCCTTGACGGCGGGCTTCGATGAGGTCGCGCGTCATGGAGTCGGCGACGGCTTCTTCCTCGGCGACTCTCTTTTTAAGGGCCTCCATTTCGGCTGCGGCGACGGCGGCGACGGCAGCGGGTTGCGCGGCGCTGGCGGGCAGCTCGATGAGGGTGCTGGCGTTGTTGTTTTGCTGCTGAGCGTAGGTGCCGAACAGGGTCTCGGTGGAGGCGAAAATGCCAGCCAGGGCGTAGTAGTCGCGCTGAGTGACAGGATCAAACTTGTGGTCGTGACAGCGAGCACAGGCCAGGGTGAGACCGAGCATGGATTGGGACATGGCGTCGATTTGCTCGTCGATGAGGTCGGCGGCAAACTGACGGCGATCACGGGTGTTGTGGCCTTTGGCTCCGATGGCGAGGAAGCCGGTGGCGATGATTTTTTCGGCCTGATCGCGCTCGTTGTCGGAGAGGAGGAGATCACCCGCGAGCTGTTCTTTGATGAATTGGTCGTAGGGTTTGTCGTGATTGAAGGCGTCGATCACGTAGTCGCGATAGCGCCAGGCGTGGGGGTAGGGGACGTTGACTTCCTTGCCGCTGGATTCGGCGTAGCGGGCGACATCAAGCCAGTGGCGAGCCCAGCGCTCGCCGAAGCGTTCGGAGTCGAGGTATTGATCAATGACGCGGGCGGTGGCGTCGGGGGAGGAGTCCTGCACGAAGGCGCGGACTTCATCCGGTGTGGGAGGGAGGCCTGTGAGATCGAAGGCGATGCGGCGGATGAGAGTGGGGCGGTCGGCGGGTGGATTGGGCTGGAGGCCGCGATCTTCGAGGCCTGCGAGGATGAAGCGATCTAACTCGGCTTGCGGCCAATCGGAGTTAGAAACTTTTGGGACGGGATGGGCCTGAGGTGGTTGGAAGGACCAGTGCTGACGGCCTGCGGCCATGTCAATCTGGCGGCGGCCACCGGCGGGATTGGGACTGGTGCTTTCGCGGGGATCGGCGGCCCCTTGTTCGATCCAGAGTTTGAAGTCGGCAATGACGTCATCGGGAAGTTTGTTTTTCGGCGGCATTTGCATGTCCTCATCCAGCCAGGTCATGGCGGTGTAGAGGCTGGAGTGCTGCGGATCTCCAGGGGTGACGCCGGGTTCACCGGATTCACCGCCGAGCTGGGTGCCTGCGCGGGTATCGAGCAGGAGGCCGCCTTTGACCTTGGAGGACTCGGCGGAGTGGCATTTGTAGCAGTGCTCGATGAGGACAGGTCGGATCTTTTTTTCAAAAAAGGCGACCTGCGCGGGATCGTCGATGGCGAAACCGGGAGTGAGCGGGAGCAGGAGCGCGGTGAGGAGGAAGACGGACGGTCGCATGGCGAGGCAAGGAAGGTGAGGGTGAAACCCCACAGGGCTGCGGCGGTTTCACGGAATCCGCCGCAGCCTGCTCGTCGGTGGCGTCGAGCGTCCTGCTTTTACTCGACTGCTACCAGATCGCGACTGAGTGAAAGGGCCTGCATGTCGTGCGTGCCGCGACGCAGGGCGGCGAAGCGTTGGGCGATGCGATCTCGCGCGATGAGGCCGAAGTGGCGGGCGAGGCGGAGGCGTTTTGGTTGGTCGTCGAGGGACTGCGCGGCATCGGCCAGGGAGCAGGACCAGACGAACAATTCGGCACCGATCTCGACCAGGGTGCCGAGAAGCAACTGGCGGCGCTCGAGGGCCGGTCCGTAGCGGGCCATGCTGTGAAAGATGGCGCGGCTGAGGCGACGGCTGAAGCGCTGGATGCGACGCAGGTCTTTTTTCAAATCCGGCGGCAAAGGGGTGGCCGATGCTCCGAGTGGGACGGGTAGCCAACGGGTGGGATACCATGTTAGATAGTGGAGGCCGGCGCGGGCGGCGGCGCGCAGGCGTTGGACTGCGGGCAACCGGGTGTTGACGGCAGCGGCTCCGATTTTCAAATGCGGATCCAGGACCTCGCGGGCGATGAAGAGACGCATGATCTCTGAGGAACCTTCGAAGATGGTGTTGATGCGAGCATCACGGAACAGGCGCTCGACGGGATCGGGCGTCTCGCCGCGTGCTTTGAGGGAAGCGGCGGTTTCAAAGCCGCGTCCTCCGCGAATCTGGAGGGTGTCGTCCACGGCACGCCAGGCGATTTCGGATCCCCACATTTTGGCGAGGGCCGCTTCGAGGCGGACATCGGCGTGTTTGTCGCGATCCACCAGGGAGGAGATGTAGCGCACGGTGGCTTCCAGAGCGTGATGCTCTGCTGCCATGCGAGCGAGTTTTTCAGCGATGGCGGCGTGCTGGCCGATGGGGTGGCCCCACTGCTCGCGCTCGCGCGCCCAGCGGGTGCTGATCTCCAGGCAGCGTCCGCTGAGGCCCACACAGGCGGCAGGCAGCGTGATGCGCCCGGTGTTGAGGGTGGTGAGGGCGA
>JAGRPD010000248.1 GCA_020439875.1 Verrucomicrobiales bacterium | reverse complement strand
CTCCCTCAAATGATAAGACCGTGCTGGTGTGGAGACCTGGATGCAATCAGGCTCGACTTCCCCACTGGGCCTGGGTTAAGGCTGAAGGGTCTCTCCATGAACCGCTCCCTCTCCCTCCGCGATTTCTCCAATGCTGCTGCGCTGCTGAGCATCGTGGCCGTGTTTGCCGTGCTGGAGCCCAAGTTTGTGGGGGCACGGAATCTCTCGCTGCTGATGACGGAGCTTTCGATCACAGCCACCTTGGCGATGGGGATGCTGCTGATCATTTTACCCGGGCAGATTGACCTTTCAGCGGGCAGTGGGGTGGGATTGCTGGGTGGGGTGGCGAGTGTGTTGGTGTTTCATCGTCACTGGCCTGCGCCCGCTGCGTTGCTGACAGCTTTGCTCCTCGGTGTGCTGCTGTGGTTGGGCATGGGCACGCTCATCGTGCGTCAGCGCATGCCGGCCTTCATCATCACGCTCGGTGGTCTGCTGGTGTTCAAAGGCTTGTTTTGGCGCGTCATTGAAAATGCCACGGTGCCCGTGGTCGAAGGCGGTGGCAGCAATTGGTACTCGCTGCTGACCACCTACTACCTGCCCCCTGTGATGGGATGGGGGCTCGCCGCTGCGATCATCCTCGTGGCGGGCTGGATCATGCGGCGAAGTCGTGCCCAGCGGGTGGCCTACGGCTTTCCCGTCGAGCCGGGAGAGACGGCCTTTTTGAAATGGTTCATCACGGCGCAGGCCGTTGGTTTGCTGGTGCTGATCACCCAGCAATTTCGGGGTGTTCCGCTTCCCGCGTTGATTTTGGGTGCGGTGACTTTGGCGGTACATGTGCTCACCCGTCACACGGTGTTTGGTCGGCAATTGTATGCGATCGGGGGCAATGAAGAAGCGGCGCGAGTCTCGGGCATTCCCCTCCAAAAGGTCGTCATCTCCGCTTTTGGATTGATGGGTGCGATCGTGGCCATCACCGGGTTCATGCAGACGGCCTACGCGGGATCTTCGACGACGACCGTTGGCGAGCTGATGGAGCTGGATGCGATCGCGGCCTGCGTCATCGGCGGCGTGAGCCTGAAAGGTGGGCAGGGCAGCGTGTTGGGCGTCCTTTTTGGTGCGCTGATCATGGCCTGTCTGCTCAATGGCATGACGCTGCTGGCCGTGCCACCTGAAGCCAAGTTCATGGCGCGTGGCGCGGTCCTCGTGCTGGCGGTTTGGATGGATGCCCGCCTATCCCGCCGTTGAAATTTGATCCGTACCATGCAAGAAAAGACTCCCCTTAACCTCGTCGGGTTTCGTTAGAATCTGCTGGCGCACGTGGGGATTGAAGCTCAGGGTGCGGACATGCTTTCTGCCACTCAAGCCGCCGCTGAAGAACGCCTGCGTCAAGACGCTTGGATCGGGGATGCGGTGCTCGAATTGTATGTCAGACGCTGGGTGCTGGAGCATGTGGGCCGGGTAGATGCGGAGATGAAACGTCGCTTCACCTGCAATCAATTTTTGACCGGTGTCGGAGCGCCCACCAAGGTGGAGGCTCGCATCGGTGTCATCTACCAGGAGCAGGGTCTTGAGGCGGCCTTTTCCCACATCCGCACGGAATTAGAGCCGCTGTTTTTGAAGCAGGAGAAAAAGGGTCTCTCGGGCAAAAAGTGAGCGGATGGGTTCAGTCTAACACGGCTCGTAAAAACGGTGCGGTATGACTGGTTTTGTGTTGGGCCACCTGCTCAGGGGTGCCGCTGGCGACGACGCGTCCACCTGCCTGACCGGCTTCGGGTCCGATGTCGATGAGGTAATCCGCCTCAGCAAACACATCGGGGTGATGCTCAATGACCACCACGGTATGGCCGTCCTCCACGAGGCGATGCAGCACGTCGATCAAACGCGCCACATCCGCCATGTGCAGTCCAATGGTGGGTTCTTCGATGAGGTAGAGATTGCGTTTGGCATCTTTGAGACCTCTCAGTTTCTGTGCGGTGGTACGTCCCTGGCCGGCGCTGAGTTCCGTCACCATTTTTAGGCGCTGAGCTTCTCCACCACTCAGGGTGGGGCTGGGTTGGCCTAGTTGAAGATAGCCGACGCCAGTGTCGGCAAGCAACCGCAGGGGACCCGCGATGCGAGGTTGGCTCTGGAAAAAATCAGCGGCTTCAGCGATGCTCATGCGCAGGACTTCACCGATGTTCTTGCCGTTGTATTCGATCTCCAAAGTGGCGGCATTGAAGCGCAGTCCATTGCAGACTTCACAATGCACCCGAGTGGTGGGCAGGAAGTTCATCTCCACTTTGATCTCGCCATTGCCCTGGCAGGTCTCGCAGCGGCCTCCCTCCGTGTTGAAAGAGAAACGCCCAGGTTCATAGCCTCGGGTGCGAGCCAGCGGCACCTGAGCAAAAAGACGTCGGATGTGATCCATGACGCCAGCATAAGTGGCTGGGCAGGAGCGGCTGGTTTTTCCAATCGGACTCTGATCCACTTCATACACGGCGTTGAAGGCCGTGGCGTTGGTGACTTTTTGCCAGGGTTGCGGAGAGGTGTTCTTTTTTCGACCGCGCGCGGGTTTGCTGAGGGCCTCCTTCACAGCGGGTAGCAGGACGCCGTGCATCAGCGTGCTCTTGCCACTGCCACTGACGCCGGTGATGACGGTGAGACGACCAAGCGGCAATCGAACATTGATGTTGGCCAAGTTGTTGGCATGAGCCCCTGCCACCTCGAGCCAAGCTGAGGCGTCATTGCGTTTGGGCAGCGGTCGGCGTTGTCCTCGCAGGGGATGACGAAGGGGTTCGCGCAGACCGGCACCGGTGACGCTGTTTTTGTTTTTGAGGATCTGTGGCAGACTGCCCTGAGCCACCACCTCGCCGCCGAAGCGTCCGGCCCCAGGGCCGAGGTCGATGATGGTATCGGCCCGCTTCATGGTGTCGTCATCATGTTCCACCACCAGCAGGGAGTTCCCCTTATCCCGCAGGGCAATCAGGGTATCCAGGAGGCGGACGTTGTCTCGGGGGTGAAGCCCGATGGTGGGCTCATCAAGCACATAAAGCACGCCGCGCAGATTCGAACCGAGCTGGGCTGCGAGCCGGATGCGCTGCGCTTCTCCGCCGCTGAGAGTGTCAGCGCTGCGATTGAGCTGAAGATAACCTAACCCTACTTCCTGCATGAAATGCAAGCGCTGGCGGATCTCGGTGAGGATGTCGCGAGCAATGATCTGATCCGCTCCGGAAAACGTCAGTGCGGCCACAGCAGCTTCGGCCTCTTCCGCACACAGGGCGTTGAGATCCTGGATGCGCTGGCCCTGGAGACGCACGGAGCGGGCTTCCGCATTGAGGCGTGAGCCATGGCAGCTGGGGCAGGGGGCTCGCTCTCCTTCTTCGGCATCCTCAGCGTCTTCCCGCCCACGTCGGGAAAGGCGGCGTTCCTCCTCCAGCTCGGCTTCGAGGCGGGACATGTCATCGCGCCGAGGATCGGCACCTCCTTCCTGGACTTTCCAGCCGAAACCCCGGCAATCGTGGCACCATCCGTGCGGGCTATTGAAGGAAAATAGACGTGGATCCAGCTCTTCAAAAGATGCTCCGCAGGAGGGGCAGCTCATCTCGGTGTTCAGTACACGAATCGTCTTGTTCGGTAGGCGGACACGCAGGGTGCCTTTGCCCATTTTGAGCGCTTGCTCGGCTAGGGGTCGCAACTCCACCTCGCGGGCACCTTTCGAAACTTCAGCGATCACGGCATCGATGCTGTGCTCCTTGAAACGCGCCAGTTTTTTGAAGTTCAGAGTGCTCTGAAAAGCTCCATCCACCAGCAGGGTCTCAATGCCTTGTTTGCGGGCGTTTTCCGCAACCTCCGTGTGAAATCCCTTTCGTGCTTTGATCAGCGGGGCCATCAGGTGGAAGCGGCCTGCTTTGGCCCACTCAGCCAGTTGGGCGACGATGGCGCTGACGCTTTGTTTCTCCACCGCGACCTCGCAGCGCGGGCAAAACTGCGTGCCGAGTTTGGCGAACAGCAGACGCAGGAAGTGCCATAGCTCGGTGACGGTGGCCACGGTGGATTTTCCTCCTCCACGAGAGATGCGTTGCTCGATGGCGACGGTGGGGGGCACGCCGGCGATGCGATCCACGTCGGGTTTTTCCATCTGCTCGACAAAGGTGCGTGCATAGACGCTCATGCTATCCAAGAAGCGCCGTTGCCCTTCAGCAAACACCAGATCAAAAGCTAACGAAGACTTGCCGCTACCACTCAAACCGGTAACCACGACAAATTCGTCTCGCGGGATGGTGACGTCGATGTTTTTGAGGTTGTGCTCGCGCGCGCCATGAATTTGGATGGCATTGCCAATTGTTCCGCTGGGTTCCGCCACGCGACTTGTTTCCGCTGCTGGAATTGACGAGCGATAGCTCACCGATTTTTTCGCGGCACGTCTGGGAAGAGCCATTTTTTCCCGCAGGTACCTCCCGGTCCACGATGCCTCCACCTCGGCCACCTGCTCGGGGGTGCCTTGTGCGACCAAGCTGCCGCCCTCACTGCCTGCCTCTGGGCCGAGATCAATGACCCAATCCGCGCACTGGATCACATCCAGATTGTGCTCAATGACCAAAAGGCTACTGCCCTCATCGACGAGACGTTGCAAGAGCTGCACGAGGAGTGTGATGTCATCAAAGTGAAGGCCGGTGGTTGGCTCATCTAACAGCAGAAGCGCGCCGGGTCCATCCGACCGTCCTTGCAGGGACTCCAGCAAGTGTCCCACGAGTTTGAGGCGCTGTGCCTCGCCGCCACTCAGGGTATTGAGCGGCTGACCCAATCTGAGATAACCTAAACCTGCCTCGGTCAGAAGTCGCAAGGGCTCCACGATGCGCGCTGCCCGTTTGCCGCCTCTTTCGCTGGAATCGTCTCCCGCCGCAAACCAACTGGCCGCGTCTTCCACCGTCATTTCCAGCACGTCGTGGATGGATTTCCCGTCCAGCCGGATTTTCAATGCATGAGGTTGGTAGCGTTTGCCGCCGCATTCGGGGCAGGTGACATAGAGATCGCTGAGGAACTGCATTTCCACCTTTTCATAACCGTTGCCCGCGCAGCGTTCGCAGCGTCCGTCACCGGAGTTGAAGGAGAAAAAACCTGGGGTCACGCCTTGATCTCGTCCGTCCGCCGTTTGCGCAAAAAGCTGCCGGATGTGATCAAAGGCACCCACATAAACGGCGGGGGTAGAGCGGGGGGTGCGTGCCAGGGGGGACTGATCCACCATCACGACGCGGCCAATTTTTTCGTGACCGCTGATGCTTTTCACCTTGCCCGGTTCGTCCTCGCTCACCTCACCGCGCAGGCGTTGGAGGTTGCGGTAGAGCACCTCATGCACCAGCGTGCTTTTGCCGGAGCCAGAGACGCCAGTCAGGCAGCAAAAGACGCCGAGGGGAAGGTCCACATCCAGTTTTTTGAGATTGTTTTGTCGGGCTCCTCGCACCTGGATGCTGTGACCACGTTGGAGCGGACGCCGCTGTTTGGGCTGGGGCACGCTTTTGCGACCCGTCAGATAATCGGCTGTGAGGCTGTTTTTGGCTTCCTGCAGACCGGTCAGGGGGCCGTCATAAACGAGTGTGCCGCCTTGATCTCCGCGCCCAGGGCCGATCTCGATGACGTGATCTGCCGCTCGCATCACGGCTTCTTCGTGTTCGACGACGAGGAGGGTGTTGCCTTTATCGCGCAGGCCCTGCATCACGCCGATGAGGCGGCCGATATCGCGCGGATGTAATCCGATGCTGGGTTCATCCAGCACGAACAGGGTGTTCACCAGGGAGGCACCGAGACAGGTGGTCAAATTCACCCGCTGCAGTTCACCGCCCGAAAGCGTGCGTGTTTGCCGATCGAGGTGGATATAACCTAACCCGGCTTCGTCGAGGTAGGTGAGGCGTGCCACGAGTTCTGCTCGCACTAACTCAGCGGCGTGATCCGCCGCAGGAACGGGCAGCTGGGCCAAAAAAGGGCGAAGTTCCACCACCGGAAGTTGCCAGAGATCAGCGATGGATTTGCCGACGAGGCGATAGTGATAGGCCTCGGGTTTTAATCTCCCACCGCCGCATTCTTCGCAGGTGGTATAAGCTCGAAATCGGCTCAAGAAGATGCGGACGTGCATCTTGTAGCTGCGGGACTCCAGCCACTTGAAAAAGCCGCGCACTCCGTACCAATCCCCGCGTTGCCAGGTTTCTTCGGGGTCTTTTCCACTGCCGCCTTCGCCCTCGATGAGCCAGACGCGATCCGTCTGGCTCATGTCTTCGAAGGGTTGATCCAGGTCCAAGCCGCGTCGGCGTGCGGCGCGTTCCAGGTCGTCCTGACATTCGCTGTAGGTGCTGCCTTGAAAGGCTCGCACCAGTCCGTGGCGGATGCCGTGGCTCTCATCGGGCATGGCCTTGCCGAGATCGATCCCCAGGGTGCGGCCAAACCCGCGGCATTTGGGGCAGGCTCCGATGGGGTTGTTGAAACTGAAAAGGCCGGGCGTCGGAGCGGGTAGTGCGACGTCGCAATCAGCGCAGCGCCAGTCGGTGGAAAAGGCCAGGGTTTGAGTTTGACTGCCTTCGCCAATCACGGCCTCCATCTGGCCTTTGCCGAGACGCAGTGCGGCCTCGATGGCCTCGCTGAGACGGGCGCGGTTTTTGGGATCCAAGCTCACGCGATCCTGGATGACCATCACCACGGCTGGCAGCTTTTTTTTGCCGAGGGCTTCGGGTTCGTCGGTGCGCACGATTTCGCCAAAAACACGCACGCGCAGGTAGCCTTGACTCTGCAAAAACGGGAAGAACTCGGTGGCTGAGGTGCCAGGAGGGACGGGCACCCCAAAGCCGATGAGGGCGGTCTCTCCCTCGTGCGCTCGCAGAGTGGTTTGGATGCTCTCAGGCGTCTCGGGGCGCACGGGTCGTCTGCACTCCGGGCAGGCGGCTTCAGCGAGGCGGGGGAAGAGTAGCTTCAGGTAGTCGTTGATCTCGGTGATGCTGCCGACGGTGGAGCGGGAGGAGCGCACCTGATTGACCTGCTCGATGGCGATGGCGGGGGGGATGCCGTGAATCGCATCCACCTGGGGCTTGTCCATGCGCTCAAAAAATTGCCGCGTGTAGGGGGAGAAGGTCTCGACGTAGCGGCGTTGGCCTTCGGCGTAAATGGTGTCGAAGGCGAGCGAGGACTTGCCGCTGCCGCTCGGGCCGGTGACGACACAAAATTTTCCCAGTGGGAGGTCGAGATCAATGCCGCGCAGGTTGTTTTGACGTGCGCCTCGGATGGCGATGACGTCGGAGCGGGGTGGTTTGGCGGAGGCAGCGCGGCGTGAGCGAGGCTTCGCCGTTTTTTGGGCGCTGCGAGCGGGGGCGGATTTTTTTTTGGCGGCCATGGGGCGGAGGGGACAGATGCATACGCCTGCGCCCACCGCAATGGTGGTGTGTGTTTTTTTGAACAGTTCCCGAGGCGAGCTGGTGCAATGATGGATCCTTTATCGGACGACGGGATCAGGGCGTTGCGCGCGCCAGAGAGCGGCGGCCATGCCGAGGCCCAAGCCCACGCCGTAGGCGGCACCCCAGGCGAGTTTGGCGGCGTTGGGAGAGGCGGCCAACACATTGTGGGCGAACTGGCCGACAAAGTAGCCGAGCACCTGAGTGAGCAGCAGCATGAGCAGCATGGGCACCAGGGCGAGGGGTTTGCGAAACCAGACCGCAAAAGTCGCCGCCATGCCCAGGCACCCCAGCACCAGCCCGAGCGCACTGCCAGCGATGCCCCGCAGCGCGAGCCAACCCGCCGTCCAGCCCACGGCGTAGAGGGCGAAACTCAGGGCAAACAAGGCGTAGAATTTCCCGATCCCGCCGCCCCGCAGCAGGCCGTGCAGCAGCGGACCACTCGCGGCGATGAAGACCAAGGCGCAGACCGCATAAAAGCCTGCCTCACCGAGGGATTGGCTCAAGGTCCGACCGGCCAGAACCCACGGCAGAAAGCCCACCAGGCTGAGCACAGCGCCCCGTAGGGCACCATAGACCAGCCAGGATCGCAGTGAATGGGATGGCGCTGCCATGGCTTCCCTAAACGTGCCTCAGCCGGGCACCATTTCACGGTTCAGACGGCGAGAAGCCTTCTGGAGCGTAGGGGGCCGAGCGGGCGGCTGTCCGAGCGATCGCTGCTTCAATGCTCGCCGTGTTCCAACCCCAGTTTTTCCGCCACCTGCTTGGCTGCTGCCTCACGCAGCTGCACCAGGCGATGCGGCATCAGGCCACCTGCGACTACCAAAACCACGCAGAGGGTCAGCGGCCATCTTTCGCGGGGCAGGGCATCCGGCATCTCAGGAACCTCGGCGGCCAGGCGGCCCAGGAACAGGTGGGAAAAAAGGCGGAACAGGTGGATCGCGTTGAGCGCGGTGGCCAGCAGCAGGACGACGCCGAGCAGCGGTTCGGACTCCAAAGCACCATGGTAGAGCAGGTCCTCCGCGCAATAGCCCAAGGTGCCAGGCAAACCGACCAGAGCCAGCCCGCTTACCAGGAAAAACACCGCCATACGAGGCGTGCGAGCGGCCAGACCTAACATCGCGATGCCATCCTCCACGCCCGTGAAGCGTGCCTCCACGGCGCGGTAGGTGGCCACCAGAGCGGTGGAGGCCACGGCCACCACCACCCACAGCAGCAGCGCGCCGGCGATGCCCGCCTCCTGCGCGCTGCATAGACCTGCCAGGATGAAGGCGGCCTGGCTCACACAGAGCAGCCCCAGCATGCGCCGCGGTTTGGTTTCTCCCAGCATCAAAAACGCGGTGAACACCGCTGTGAAAAGCGCGCCCCAGTTGAGGTAATGCAGCGCTGTCTGCACCGTGGCGGCGAGGTGGGTGGACTCTGCGCGCAGCAGGATCAGCGCGCCCAGGTGGCCGTTGAAAAACAACGCACCAGCCAGGGGCGAGCCGCCTTCAAAGGTCCGCGCCAGCCAGCCATGCGCTGGGAAAATGCCTTTCCGCAGAGCCACGGCGATGACCACCAGCACCATGGCCACTGTGCTAGCGTGATCGAAGTCCGGTGCGCGGGGGCCGATCATCAAAGCGGCTGCCGTGAGCGCGCCACCCGCGAGGGCATGGACCAGCAACAGGGAGCGATGGTGCCGGAGATGGCGGGAGCCCGCAAAACCATTCAGCGCAAAGGGCAGAGCCGTGAGCCACCAGCCGATGACGATCAGCGCCAAACTGCGTCCCGCATACACCAGCAGGGAGGCGGCGATGATCCCCAGTACCCCGCCCATGAACGGGCCGGAGGCGTCCCGTCGCGGGGCGACTAGCACCGTGACCAGCGCCAGCAGCACGTAGAGCAGCATGGGGAAGCCGTTCACCGCATCCACCTCGAAGAGACCTCCCCACGGTTCCGCCATGCGTGCCGAATCAACCGCCCGCGACTGCTCCAGCATCGCTGCGAGCAGCAGCGCCACGACTCCGGCTAGGACGAGAGCTGCGGACCGTCGAGCACGATCGGGATCGGTGCAGCGCCAGATGCCGATGGCTCCCGCCAGGGCTGCCAATGCAGAGGCCGAGATCCAGGGAAATGAAAGCAACGAGGTGGCTTCAGGCATGGGGTTTGAGAGAGGAGGGAGTCTCACCCGCTGGTTGGCGTGGCGTGGGATCGGTGAAGGAATTTTTCTGCACGGCCAGTTGCCGCGCCAGACGCTGCAGGGGATGTAGCAACAGGCGATCCACCAAGGCATCATAACAGCCCCGCTCCAGCCCCAGGCTGTAGAGCCAAAGCTGCACGCGGTGGGGCACCAGTGCTTCGTATTGCTCACCCACCTTCCCGAGATGCCCTCCCGCTGCGGCGTGCATGCGGTGGTAGTCGTGCAGCATCGATGGAGCGCGAAGGAACTGCGCTGTGCGCACGATGGCGTGACCCACGGTGTGCAGGATGGCCAGCGTCGTCCATCCGAGGCTGACCTCGATAAAAATCACCGAGAGCTGCGTCATCGACGCGTAGGCCAGGCTCGTCTTGGCATCCACGCTGGTGCGATGGATCAGCGTGGCCAGCACCGCTGTCGTCAGTCCGACAAACATCAGCAGGTAGCGCGCCACGGGAGACGACTGCAGCAGCGGCTCGATCCGCAGCACCAGATAGGCCCCGGCATGCACCGAGATAGCACCGTAAAAGATCGCGCTCGACGGTGTCGGACCCTCCATCGCCCGTGGCAACCAGCCCATGAAGGGGCCTTGGGAGGATTTTCCGCAGGCGGCAAACACCAGCAGCACGGCCATGAAGGTCATGCCTGGTCCCGTGATCGTGTGGGTGGCGTTGGGCCATTCACCGGGAAAGAGCACCGCCCACGCGCCGCTGCCAAACCAGTGATGCGCCAAAAAGACGGCCAACAGCAGGCAGATATCGGCGATGCGATAGGTGCCGAAGACACGGATGGCGTTGTCCACCGGAGCCTTGCGGTATTGAAAAAAGGCAATCAGCAGCACCGAGGTGATGCCCACAACCTCCCAGCCTGCGATCAGCAGATCGAGCGAGCCCGCCGTGAAGAGCAGCAGGCACCCGAAGGCATACAAATGCATCAGCAGGAAAAAGCGGAAGTACCCTGGATCCCGGTGCAGGTAGCGGATGGAGAAGCTGCCCACCAGACCCACCAGCACGATCGTCAGAGCCACCATCGGCAGGGAGAGGCGATCCACCATGAGCGAGAGAGGAAAGCCGTAGCCTGCTATCTCGAACCAGTTCCCCAAGTCCACCGTGACCATGTGGGTGCCGGAGGAAATCATCTTCCACGCCAGCATCGCCACCAGAATCGTGAGGCCGATGTAGGTCACTGCCGTGACCCGGGCCACGACTTTTTCCTTCCCTGGCCAGCCCAGCAGCCAGGCCACGGAGAGACCGATGAACACGGCCCCTGGCGTCGCGACGATGAGCTGCACCAATTGGTTGAACGTCAAGAATTCCATGATGGGGAGGGTGGGCGTCAGACGGCGAGTTTCGGGGCGTTCGGTTGCTCGATGCGCGCGACGGGGAGGTGCTCGATCTTGCCTCCATACCAGGCTTTGGACGAGGGGGCGACGGGCAGCGGCTCTTCATCGCCTTCGAGTTTTTCGAAGACGCCATCGCGGCAGATGTGAATGACTCCCGTATCCGGATCCTGCGTGGCCAGGCGGATCCAGCGGTTGGTGAGGAATTCGTCGAGCTGAGGATTGGCCCGAATCGAGGCCAGCACGCGCTCGGGTGTGGTCTCGACGACAAACAAAATCCGCACCGGCTCGTGAATCTCCACCATCTGCCAGGGCAATCCGGTGCGGAGATCGCTTTGGTAGCCGTTCATCACGCCGACGAGTCCCGTCACGTTGTGAGGCAGCTTGGTGCCGCAGCCGTAGCGTTCGTTGTCCACGAAGGAAAAGTAGTACTCCAGATTGATGCCACCACAGACAGGGATCACCGCGCCCAGGACGCGGCCCAGGTTTTCGTTGGTCGGATCCCGCCCCGCGTCGTAGGAGACGAGGAAAGCACGGCGGTCGAAGAACAATCCGCGCGTCGTCTCACGGCGTCCGACGATGCACACCGCGTTGGTGCAGTGACCGTATTCCGGTCGCGGCTCGCCGAGGTGCTCGGCGCGCTCCTGCACGTGGAGCAGGCCCCGCTGAAAATCGATGTCCGGCTTGGCGGCCTCGAAGCGGCGGGCACGCTCGTGGGCGCTGCGGGCGCGGGCTTCATCCAGCGAGGCGCGCACGCGATCGAGATCGGCCAGATGATCCTCCGGCACCGCATCCAGATCGAAAAACTCGATGTCATCGTTGCAGGTGTCGTGATAGCCACCGACGAACCAGGTGTCATCGGGGATGATGATGCCACGGGAGACGAGACCTTCGCGCACCTTCGGGTGATTGGCCATGGCGGCAAACAGGCGGGCGTTGGGACCTCCGCGCCGACCTCCGCAGGCACCGCAGTCATGTGCAGATTCATGCGGATTGTTGAGACTGGTGGAGCCGTGTCCCAGTACCACGGCGATCCGCGCCATGCCTTTGTGCAGGCCTGCCGGTCCCAGCACACTGGCCACGCAGTTGACTTTTTCCTCCACGGCAAAACCGCGCAGCAATCCCTCTGCGGCTTCGCGCCCGACATCATCCTGACGTTCGAACGTCAATTCCGTCCGCGGTTCTGGCAGGAAGGCCTTGTTCAGCCAGGCGATCAATCGCGCATGCGCCAGAGGGCTGAGCACCCGCAGTGCCAGGGGAAAGACCGAAAAGAACCCCAGCGTGGCCGTACTGATCCAGCCGCGTACCAAGGTGCGGCTAGAGATAAAGCCATTGCGGAAAAACTTGGCCCACAGGCGACGCAGCGCCCGGCGGCGGCGATGCAGGTCCTCTTGATCTCCCACAGCCTTCTCGAGCACCTCATGCTGCGGGGTGACCACCACGGGACAAAGGGGAGCCCCGTGAGCATCATCCATGCCGGTGTAGTCCACCGCCACACCGAAGAATCCCGCTGCGCCAAAGGTGTCGATCTCGGGATCGATCTCCTCCAGGTGACGGCGGATCGATTCCTCCCGCTCGTCGATGCAGAAAAAGACCTGGGCAGCGAGGCGAGATGTCTGCGGTGCTGCTGCGGGTAGGGCCAAGTGTTTGGCCAGTGGAATCAAAATCTGCCGCTCATGCCGCCGCTCGTAGGCGAGGTGAAAGGTGCGGCGACGCTCGATCCCATCGAAGGATCGAATCTCGCTCATCCATTTTTCCAGAGCCTCGTCGGATAGGCTGCGGAGGGTGGCACTATCCACGCCACTGAGTTGCGCAGCATCAAAGAGGGCAGCCGTTTCACAGAGGCGTTGAGTCCGTTCGGTTGCCTCGTTGGTGGATTCGGTGCGCCACGCTGCCGGACTGCGGAGCACGTTTTTCACCGCGCCGAGCGTCAACACCAGCCGCACGGCGAGGAAATCCGCCAGGGCGTAAGGCAGATGCACATGCGGGGCCAGGCCCGGCTCCGCCTCCAACCGGTGGAACATTCCCGCCCATCCGGGCAGCGCCAAAAGTTGGGCTTCCACGAAGCTCTCCCACTCGGATTCAGCCACGCCAAATTCTTCCATGCAGGCGAGGATCGCTTCTTCCGAGGTGAGACGACGTTGAGTGAAGCTGGCGAGCGTCTCGCCCAATCCCTCCAAACCCCGTGGATAGATCGTCAGAGGCTGCAGCAAAATCGTCAGCGCCGCCCCCCAAAAACCCTTCTCTCGCTCCGGCATCGGCCAGTAGGCCAGACCTTGGTCGAGGAACACCGAGCACAAACGAATGAGCAGAGGGTGAACCACCTCGTCCAGGTCCACACCCTGCGTCGCGAGGATGCCATCGCGGGGGCGTGCAATGCGAGATGCGGTCTTCAAGCGGTGGGGCAAAACCCGCTCGAAGCAGGCATCCCACAGTTGGGCAGGGGTGTCGTGGCCGAGGCTCTTTTTGGCTGCCTCACTCAAGTCCCTGCGGAAGACTCGCTTCCAATCGCCTTCCTCCAATTGCCATTCAATGCTCCGGGGATCGAGCTGACGCAGTCCCGGAGAGAGCATCACGCGCCGGAGCTGATTGATCGTGAGCCGCCCATCAGGGAGGATGTCTGAGTCGGGCTGAGAGGCCAAGATCGCATCCAAATCCTCCTCGCGAATCCGGCCCCGCGCCAAGTCCCGGCGGTAGGCGGCCTCGCTCATGTAGGGCTCCGTGCCGAAGATTTCCGAGGCCTTGACGACGGCTTCCTCAAACGGCAGATGCTGAAAAGCGTGAAGCGTGTTGTGGTGGACGAAGACGCCGATCGGCCCCTGTGCCGGAAGCAAATGGGCCGCGTGATGGAGCACGTGCCTGAGGTGCTCAGAGCGATCTCTGGAAGCGGGCGCAGGGTGGGATTCGATGGCTGACACGGTGATTGGGAGATAAATTAACGGCTAGAATCCCATTTTCTCTCCCCCTTCACCATCCCCCCCACAGGGGATATTTGCGTCCCTCGGCTGGGTACCACCTCCTGCCAACCGGGTAGGATTTTTAGCCCGAAGAGGGGACTGCACGGTCCACGCTGAGCGGTGTTTGATAGCAGTTTGCCCGGGAAAATCCAACCGACCCCAACCATGCACCGCTCCTCCTGCCTCCTCCCATTCGTCTCCGCTTGTGCCCTCTGCCTCAGCGGGGTCGCCCTCCCCGCCAGCGCCCAGACCGGGGGCAGCGTGGCCCAGGCGGCGGGCGTCGCGTCCAATCCGCTCAGCTTTGATGACGGCAGGCTGGTGTTTGATGTGCATTTTAATACCCGCCTCGAAATTCGAGACAACACCACGGACTTCAATGCCGCCATCAACGCCCCCAACGATGCCGCCTGGTTGCTGACCCGCTTCCGGCTCGGGGCGTTGTTTGAGCCGACGGACTACCTCAAGCTCTACGTTCAAGGTCAGGACATTCGGGAACTCGGTGGCAGCCGCCCGAACAACGTCGGTGCCTTCGGGGCCGATGGGGATGACGTCTTCGATGTCCTCCGCGCTTGGCTTTGGCTCGGCAAAGAATCCGGTCCCAGCCTTCAGGTGGGCCGCCAGGAGCTGAACTACGGAGACCAACGTCTGCTCGGCAACCCGCAGTGGCTCAATTCTTCCCGCGCTTGGGATGCCATCCGCTTCCACTACATCACCGACGACTGGTTTCTCGATCTCTTCACCGGCAGCCGTGTCACTTTCGTCAACAATCGGTGGAATCAGTCGGACTACTTCAACACCCACGAGGGCCGCAATGCCTTTGACAGCGGCCTTTACTTCAGTTCGAAAACCCTCGTGCCCTGGCAAAACGCCACCGACTTCTACCTGCTCAATTTCAACTTCAATAAGACCCCCACCGCCTCGGGGGCACCGCTCGGGCAAACCGGAGATTGCAACGTCTGGACCCTCGGCACCCGCATGAAGGGAGATCCCAGCAAGCTTCATCAGTGGGACTATGAACTGGAAGTCGCCGCCCAGCTCGGACGCGCCGCCGGCTTGGATCAACGCGCCTTTGCCGGGCACTGGGGATTTGGATACAATATCGACCACGCCTGGAAGCCGCGGGTGGGCGTCCAGTACAACTACGCCACGGGGGACAATGATCCCACCGACGGTCGCAATACGACCTTCATCAACGGCTTCCCCGGAAACCATGATCTCTATGGCTTCATGGACACCACCGCCTGGATGAACATGCACAACCCGCAGCTCAACATCCGCCTGCAGCCGACCGAGAACCTGAAGCTGACCTTGAACTACAACCTCTACTGGAATGCCACCAACAATGACGGCTGGTTCGCCGCCAACACCTCCACCCTGATCCGGCCCGTCAACGCTGCGGCCACGGCAGCCAGCCAGTTCCGCGGCCAAGAGTTCGACATCAACGCCTACTACAAGCTCGGCACCCACTTCAGCGCCCAGGCTGGCTACAGCATCTTCCTACCCGGCTCCTACCTGGCGCAGACCGGGGCCAGTGACACGGCCCACCTCGGGTACCTCCAGCTGACCGTGAATTTCTGATTTTTAGACTCCAGGCTCGCCCGAATACCCCCCCTTTGCCCGGGGGTATTTATAACCCGCAGAGGGGATGTTTTTCCGGTGAGCGAAATGTTCCAATTGCTCAGATTTCAAATTTCCCACCACCCATGTCTTCTCCCGCCAACACCACCTCCATTCCCGACGGGCCGAAGCCTGTGGGAAACCTCGCTGGTTTCAAGAGCTACTTTGGAAAGGACATCTTGTCCGGCTTCTTGGTGTTCCTCATCGCTCTGCCACTGTGCTTGGGCATCTCCCTGGCCAGCGGCTACCCGCCGATCGCGGGCATCTTCACCGCCATCATCGGGGGCCTGTTGACGCCCTTCCTGAGCAACTCGGAACTCACCATCAAGGGCCCAGCGGCCGGCCTCATCGTCATCGCCCTCGGCGCCGTGCAGGCCCTCGGCGAAGGTGACCCCATGGTCGGCTATCGGCGTGCCCTCGCCGTCGGCATCGTGGCTGGCGTGATCCAGATCCTCCTCGGTGCCCTTCGCGCTGGGACGCTCGCGGAGTTTTTCCCCGTGGCTGCCGTTCACGGCATGCTCGCCGCCATCGGCATCATCATCATTTCCAAACAAGCCCACATCGCCTTGGGAGTCGCCCCTCACGCGAAGGAACCTCTTGAACTCCTCGCCGAGATCCCCAAGAGCCTGATGCATCTCAACCCCGAGATCGCCATCATCGGCATCATCAGCCTGCTGATCCTATTTCTCCGACCGTTGATCAAAAACAAATGGGTGCAGATGATCCCTGGACCGATGGTCGTCCTGCTCGTCGCGACCCCCCTCGGCCTGTATTTCGACATCACGCACAATCACCTCTATCACTTCGGCAGCCACGACTATGAAATCGGGCCCAAGTATCTCGTCCAACTTCCGGGCAACATGCTCAGCGCGATCGCCTTTCCCGATTTCTCGGTCGTCACCTCGATGGAGAGCATCAAGTGGATCGTCATGTTCGCCCTGGTGGGAAGTCTAGAGTCCGTCCTCAGCGCGAAGGCCGTCGATTTGCTCGATCCCTGGCAGCGCCGCTCCAACATGAATCGCGACCTCCTGGCCGTCGGCTTTGCCAACACCCTCGCCGCCTCCATCGGTGGTCTCCCCATGATCTCCGAGATCGTGCGTTCCTCCGCCAATCGCAACAACGGAGCCCGCACCCGTTGGGCCAATTTCTGGCATGGAGCCTTCCTTCTCATCCTCGTCGCCTCGGTGCCGTGGCTGCTCAACATGATCCCTCTGGCCGCCCTCGCTGCCATGCTCGTTTTCACCGGATTCAACCTCGCCTCGCCCAAAGAATTCCGCCACATGCTCCACATTGGCAAAGGCCAGCTCATCGTCTTCCTCGCCACGCTCATCGCCACCCTCGCCACCGACCTCCTCATTGGTATTGCGGTGGGCATCCTCACCAAACTCATCCTTCACCTCTTCAGTGGCGTTTCATTGGGCAACTTGTTCCGCCCTCACACGGAGCTGAAGCATGACGCTGAGCAGGATCATCCCGAGCTGCATGTTCACAAAGCCGCTGTCTTCAGCAACTGGCTGGGACTGCGCAAGCAGCTGCATGACCTCAAGGGGCATGACAAACTGCGGGTCAACCTCTCCAACACCCATCTGGTGGATCACTCCGTGATCAAAAAGCTCGATGAAATGGCCCAAGACTGGAAACTCGAAAACCGAGAACTCATCATCGCCGGTCTCGAAGAGCACTTCCCCGTCTCCGATCACCCCCAAGCCGCCCGCCAACGCGCCAAGTCCTGAATCTCTCGGGACTCTGGAGGGTAGGTTGCACTTCAAAGAGTGGTGCTGCTGAATTCTGGGAAGAAAAAGAAGACCCCAACGCAGAGACCATCCGAGGT
>JAGRPD010000247.1 GCA_020439875.1 Verrucomicrobiales bacterium | reverse complement strand
GACGCGCCCTTTCCGGCGCAGATCGAGGACTGCAAAGCCGCGATCCGTTGGTTGCGCGCGCACGCCGAAGAGTATGGCCTGGACGCGAAGGCCTTCGGTGTCGGCGGCAGTTCCGCCGGCGGTCACTTGGTGGCGTTGGTCGGCACCAGTGGCGGGGTGAGGGAGTTTGACGTGGGCCAGCACCTTGACATGTCAAGCGCGGTGCAAGCGGTCTATGATCTCTACGGCCCCACCGACCTCATCCGATTCGGCCAGACACCGGGCTATGAATCCCACGCCACCGCCGAATCCCCGGAGGGCAAGCTGCTCGGCGGCGCACCCGCCCAGATGAAAGAAGCGGCGGCGAAGGCGAATCCGATCACCCACATCGATGCCAACGACCCGCCGTTTCTCATCGTCCATGGCGACGCCGACCCCACGGTGCCAATCAACCAGAGCGAGTCA
Source organism: Verrucomicrobiales bacterium (assembly GCA_020439875.1). Taxonomy (GTDB): domain Bacteria; phylum Verrucomicrobiota; class Verrucomicrobiia; order Verrucomicrobiales; family Verrucomicrobiaceae; genus JAGRPD01. Next base: position 7,852 of record JAGRPD010000247.1, on the reverse strand, counting down.
CTGTACGCCGCCCTGGTCGAGGCAGGCATCCCCACCCGCTTCATCACCATCCAGGGAGGCGGCCACGGACGCGGCTTTCCCAGCGAGCCCCTGGTCGAAATCGCCAACGTCTTCTTTGACAAAAACCTGCGCGGCAACGCGGAGGCCGCTGACTGGCCCAAAGCCATGACCTCAGAATTGAAAGCCGCCGCCGCGAACCTGCAGCGACCCGACAACGCCCGCCCCCGCATCCCCTTCGCGATCCTTCAGCGCCGCGAAGACACCAATGGCGACGGCCAGATCACCCGCGACGAATTCAAAGGCCCGCCCGCCATCTTCGATCACCTCGACAAGAACGGCGACCAAGTGCTCACCAAGAGCGATTGGGAGTGAGGGATCGCTGTCCAACATTCGAAAGCTACAGGGAAGCGAGCGATCTGCCTGATGAAGATTCCACTCTAAAAACGATTTTGGAATGGTGCGAATGGTGGATTTCAATTTGAATCGCACCGGTCATGAATCTTCCGCCTCCCGATTTCGAAGATCCGTCCAGCGCGGTGTCCGCTGCGATTCACGAAGCGCCAACCGTGCAGCCTGCGCCCGCCGTCCTTCCGGCAGCGCACCGCGCACGTCCGTCGCCACCTGCCTTGAGCGCCGACGATCTCGTTTCTCTGATCAAGGACGCGGCAACCTACCCGTGGCGGCGTGATGGAGGGATGACCCTGGTGTCGGGAGCGTTGTGCGCGCTCGTCATGACCGCCGGGCCGTTCATCTTGTTCGGCGGACCTTTCATCATGGTTTTCGGGGCATGGTACTTCGCGGCCTACTACTTTGAGGTGATCGGCACCACCATGACAGGAAGGGACTCACCGCCGGATTGGCCGTCGCTGTCCAATGGTCTGGACTCCATCTTCTGGCCCGGCCTGCAAATGCTGGGCGTGGCGCTCATCAGCTCCCTGCCGGAGATCGCGATTGCGTCTTTCACCGCCTCCGAGGAGGGCTCGTTCCTGAGATTGGCGGGCGCTGCCTTCGCGTGGTTGTATCTGCCGATGGCCACCCTGGCGGTGGTCTATTTCGGCAGCTTGAGCCAAGCCCTTCCCCATCGCGTGCTTCCGGCGATCCGGGCGTGCATGCCCAGCTATCTCGTTGCCTCCGGCATACTGGCCTGCAGCCATGTCGTGACAGAAACCATCGTCGGCCTGTCCACCGGCGTTCCGCTGCTCGGCTCCCTTTTCGCTTGGGTGATCACTTTCTACACCGCCATCGTTCAGGCCCGCTTTCTCGGCACCCTGCATCGTCGTCACGCGGTTGACCTCGATTGGTGAGGCAACCCGCTGCGCCGTCTCTCTTCCCTCTCACGGACCGGCACTCAACGCCACGCGGAAGAAGCGCGCGGGTTTTCCGCCGATGAGCAGGGGAAAGGGAACACGGACCACCTCATGGGTCGCGTCACTGGCGATGACGGTCAGAGTGGCCGTGCTGTCCTCCCAACCGACCAGATCGGCGCTGAACTGGGGAGTGTAAACCAGACCTTCCGCCGCATGCGTCTGCCTGCGGACAAAATGCGCCGCATACGTCACTGCGGGTGGCGGCCCCTGCAAAACGACCAACGGCATTCCCGTGTTGAGGAGGCTGCTGCCGCTCACGGCCACTGCGCTGAGGTTGCCGTCCGTGGGATCCATTCCAAAGGCAAACTCCGCGAGATTGCTCCAGTGATCGCCGTCGGGATCAGCCCCGCCGGCTCCTGTCGTGGCGGGATTCAATCCATAGCTGTCCGCCCAAAGTGCCAGCGGGTCGTTCACCGTGAGCTGCGCGCCGCTGCTGGAGACAGCACCCGCACCGTTGGTGACCGCGACGCTGTAGCTCCCCCAGTCCGCGCTGGTGATGCTGGGAATCTGGTAACTGGCGGCGGTGGCTCCGGCGATGGCGACGCCGTCTTTGTACCATTGGTAACTGAGGGGAAGCGTGGCCGTGGCGGTGGCGATGACACTGAAGGTGACACTTTCACCGGGATTTTTCGTCTGAGCCGCAGGCTGACCCGCAATCTCCGGCAAAGGCCACCAACCAATGGCGTGGTTCGCATCGCTGTAAAACGCGGCGCTGGCCGCATCGATCTGCTGGTTGTCGAGCACGGTGCTGCCCCCCACACCGGTGGCGATGTGGTTGTAGGTCGGGCGACTTGAGATGACGACCGGCGTGGTGCCGTCCAGCTCCACGCTTTGATGCTCCCAGAACTTCACCTCGGGAGCGGTGGTGGCGTTGTTGAGCTGCCAGCCAGAGGGATGGATGTGGGCATCCATGAGGCAGTTCATCCACACCACTTGGCTGGCAGGATAACCGCCGCTCGCATTCGGATCGATGCGGGCAAGGTAAGACCCGCCGGCGGCCACTCCAGGCCCCTGGGTCAACTGGCACTGATAAAAGAAATAGCCGGGCGTGGTGGCGGGTGTGTTGCGTGCCTGCACATAAATGCCGCCGCTGACCTGCCCCACCATTTTGAGTTCGCAGTTGTTGAAGAAAGTTTTCCCACTGCCCCAGACAAAATCCACGCTGCCCTCAACATAACAGTTTGTGAGATAACACACGCCGCCGTTGCTCATGAAGGTGTCTTGATAGCTGAGAAGGTTCGCCTCGCTCACCGTCATGCGCGCGGCGTTGTTGCCCACCCAGAAGCACTCCGCCTGAGAACCGCCAAAGGGCGTGCTGTTGCGCAGGGTGATCCGTTGCAGCGTGAAATCGTTCGGCTCCGAGCCAAACACACTGCGCTGGCCGACGCTGGAAAAGCTGGCACCCAGGGCGGGCAGTTGCCCGGCGGTGTTGTTGTTGCTCAAATACTGAATCGTCGTGCCCGCGCGACTTTGCCCCTGCATGGTGACGAGATTTTGTCCCGACCGGAGCCGCACGATCTCAGTGTAGATGCCGTCCTGGATCTCAATCCGCCGAGGAATGGTGTTGGCGGGTGAGAAGGGAATGAAATCCACCGCTCCCTGGACGGTGTCAAAATCCCCCGAGCCATCGGCGGCGACTTGAATCGTGGGTGCGCTTGCCGCAGGACCGCTGGCCTTGGTGGAGAAAGCCCACGTCGAGCTGTCACTGATGCCGCCAAAGGTGGCACCGCCCGCATCCAGCAGCACACCGGGCTCGATGTTGACGAAGTACGTTTTTCCGTAGTCCAGCGCGGTGCTGCTGTGCGGGCAAATCGTCACCGAGTTGCCATCGACGAGGATCGGCAGGTACGCGAAGGATCGGCCGCTGATGTCCTTGAGCAGGTATCGATACGACGTGCCGAACTGCGTCACGGAAACCCCGGCGGCCAGGTCAATCGTCTCGACCGGCGTGGTCGGCGCGCTGGCGTCATAAATGCGGACGCGCCCGGTGGTGCCGACACTGACGGGCTGGTCAAAGGTCATTTTGAAGAGCACGTCGCGGTTCCGCCCCACGCTGCCATTGGCGGGCGCAAGAGCATTGACCGCCATCGTGGAAAGCACACCGACATACACGGAATCGCTGGTGGCACTGCCCGCGGCATTGGTGGCCACACAAGAGTAGAGGCCCGCGTCGGCCCCACTGGCGTTGGTTAGGTCATAGCTCGATGAAGTGGCCCCGCCAAGGTTGACGCCATTGAGCTTCCACTGATAAGTCGGTGCCGGAGAGCCGCTGGCGGTGACGCTGAGCGTGTGTCCGGCACCCGCAGCGAGCATGGTCCCGACCGGCTGCACCGTGATCAGCGGCGGCTCATTCACTGTCAGACTGGCGGCGCTGCTGGTGGCGGAGCCAGCGCCATTGGTCACCACCACGCGGTAGTGTCCGGCATCAGCCAGTGAAACACTGCCGAGGGAAAAGGTCGCGCTGTCGGTGCCGACATTGTCGGGAAACGTCGTGCCGCCATCACTGCTCTTTTGCCACTGATAACTCAGCGGAGAAGTGCCGCTGGCCGTGACGGTGAAGCTCGCCGCATCGCCAACCAGGACCGTGGCGGAAAGGGGCTGCGTGCCAATGGAAGGTGGCGTGGTGCCGGTGGAAACCGTCACGGCAGCATTGTCGCTCGTCGTCGATCCCGCGGCGTTGGTCACGACCACGTTGTAAATGCCCGCATCGCCCAGCGCGATGTTTGACAAGGTGAGCGAGGCCGTCGTGGCGGTGGCATTGCCGGAGACTGGATTAAAGCTGGCCCCGCCATCCGTGCTCTTTTGCCACTGGTAACTCGTGGCACCCGAGGCACCGACCGTGAGGGTCAAATCGCTGCCAACCGTGGTGCTGGAGTTGGGCGGAGGCTGGGAGGTGATGATCGGAGGCGGCGTGACACCGCCAATGTTGGCCAGGGTGAGCGTGACGCTGCCGCCCGTGCTGTTGGAAAACATGAAGGCGAACTCATTGAAGTTCAGCGCCCCGGCAACCGCCGCCGTACCAGCGCTGTAGATGGTGCGATTGAAAGCGGTGCCCCCGGTCGCTTGATCCGTGTACCACGCTCCCGCCACATTGGTGGCCGTTCCCGTGCCGATGCTGCTCGACGTTCCCGCCCCGTTCATCACAATGCGGAAAGTCACATCGGTGGCGCTGTTGTCGGTGAATTGCCCGACAGCTCCGGAGCTGGGCCCGATCGCCGCGCCGAGCTGCGTGGCACTGGCGTAGCTCAGCAGATTGGCGGTGGTGCTGGTGCCGCCAAAGACCTCCGCCGCGATCCCCGACGCCTGTTGGTAGGAGTCCGTCCACAAGCCCTTGTCGTCGGTGAAGTTCCCCATCGCGCCCGGTGGCGTCGCGCCATAGTCAAACAAGCCGTAAGCGATGAAGCGTTTGTTTTGAACCGGCGTGCCGGAAGGACCAAAACCTCCCGTGGCAGTCATCGTGAAGGTGACGGTCTTGGTCTGGCCGGCGGAAAAACTGACGGGCACGAAATTCGTGGTCACAAAGGTGTGGATGGCACCGGCCGGAATCGAAAACGAGTAGGAACTGGTGCCGGAGTCGTAGGTAGCCGCATCGGAGCTGACCCTTGAGCCACTGGTGTTGTAGGACTGCCAAATCAATTGGGCGCGCGCGCTGCCAGCAAAAACGAGGGCGGCTGCGAGAGTGAAAAAGGTATTCCGAGACATGGGGTGTGAAGGTCGATTGTTCACAAATCGCCAGCGCTTCCAATGCCCCTCTGCTGCAAAGACGTGCAATTCATATTGAAAAAAATGCAATCCGGGATGGCAGGATCGACCTGCCAAAATCTCAACCAGCACCCCGCTGGAGCAGGCGTCACCTGGCGCGCCAGGTCGCCTTTCGATAACTCGCCGGCGTCTGCCCGGTCTCCCTGCGGAATGCGATGAAGAAGGAGTTGAGGCTGGGGTAGCCGCAGCGTCCCGCCACGATTTCAATCTTCTCCGTGGAGCCAGCCAGCAACTGCTTGGCCAATTCCATGCGCAATCGCCGCAGCCTGGCCGCGGGCGTGGTGCCCAAATGATCTTCGAAAGCCTGATGCAATCCCCGCATGGACATGCCCGCAGCCTGGGCCAGGCCCGCCACGTCCAGCGGCTCCTCCAAATGCTCGGCCATGTGCTGCAGCACCCGCGCCACCCCCCCATGCTCCACGGCAAGGAAATCGCTGCTTTTCCGGGTGATCACACCCGCCGGTGCCACGCGCACCGGCCGCACAGGTCGCCGCGTGCCGTGCATCATTTTGTCCAACAACTCCGCGCCCCGGTATCCCTGCTCCTCCAGGTTCGTGTCCACCCCGGAGATGAGCCGGTTGTTGGCCCCCACGGAGAGCAGGTAGTCATCGATGCCCACGATGGCGATTTCGCCCGGCACACTCAGCCCGGCGTCCTCGCACAGCTCCTGCACCTCCACCGCCAGCGTTCCGTTCGCGGTAAAAATGCCCGCGGGCTTCTCCACCCCGCGCAAATGTTCAAGCAGCCAGTTTCGCCGCTGCCGCCAACTGACCTTTGCCTGACCGCTGCCCGGGTCCGTCCAGCGCAGCCAGTTGCACGAATGCCCCGCCTCCTTCAGCGCGCGGATGAAGCCCTCTCCCCGCTCCGTCTGGGACCAGTTGTCCATGTTGCTGTAAAAACAGAACCGCCGCAGGCCGCGTTCAAGAAAGTGCTCCGCCACCAGCCGCCCCGTTTGAGCGTGATCCTGAAGCACCCGGGCAAACGGCAGGTGGGCGCGTCTCCGTGAAAAGTCCACGGTCGGCTTTTTCACCGACAAGACAAACTCCGCCAGATCATCACCGGCGGCCAGCCAGGCCAGCACCCCGTCCCCCTGCCAGCCCCAGGGAATGACCCTCTCATGAATGATGCTCTGCGCCGCCAAATGCCAGCGCCGCTCGGTGGCGTAGGCGGCGATGCCCTGAAGCAGGCGATTGTCAAACCAGCCCAGGGCAATCAGGACATTCTTTTTGGGATTGGAGCGCATCGGACTCAGGGCTTTGGCCAACCGCTCCTATCCTCACTTTGCTGCCGCACCTTGCAATCGATTCCCCAACGCCCTGCCCACCGCCTCAGACGACATCCGCACGGACCCCCGAATCAGGATGCGATGCGCCCGCAAGACGAATGCACCTCAGTGGGCGTGCCGACGCCGACGCAAAGCCAGTGACACAAGGCCGAAACTCGCCAGCACGGACCAAGACGGCTCCGGCACCGCCACCGCCTGCAACTGAAAGCCATTCACCGGCCCCTGAGCGGAAGAGGCACTGTTGTAATTGGTCAGGATGTTGAAGGCACCGCTCCCATCCGTGGTGAGTTGGAAGGTGGTGTAAGCCGTGCCCGCACCGCCCGCGATGTCCACACTGCCTCCCGTCGTACTGCCCAGCACCGATCCGCCCACCGTATTAAAAAACAGCGTTCCGCGATCCGTGCCCGCCGTGGAAGCTCCATAGGCAACGATGTCATACGTGGTGTTCGCCAGCAGGCCGGTGAACTCAAACGTGATCTGGGCATAAGAGGTGCCGCTGCCACCATTGGCGCTTCCGGCGATCCCATCCATCAACGCCGCCGGATTGGCACCGGTGCCAGCGTTGAATCCCGAGCCATTGCCCGCCGTACCCGAATAGTACGTCAGACTCCCTGCGGCAGCGTTGCTGCTGTCCACCAGGGAAAACACCGCCGCCGAACTGCTGGGGTTCGTGTTGGGGGCGTTCCACACATCTCCCGCCGCACCAAGCACCGCGGCACCGGACATGCTGCCACTGCCGGTTTTGAAGTCGATGTTGATCAGGGTTGAGGCAGCGCTCAAAGGAAGGGCCGCCAGGGCGAACAGCGTTGATGCGAGGAGTTGGAGTTTCATGGTTTGGACACAGGTGGTGAACTTCTTGGGCGCGTCCCCAATTGGGGCAAGCGCCGCCGGTTAATGCCCAAAGCATGAGGAAATCCGGAAAATCTGACAATACGGCTTTCTGCAAAAGGTATTGAAAAACCTGCAACATCACGCCGCCACGCGGATGACGCGCGCCAGACCTCCGCCGAGGACCAGGGGATGGGCTACTTCAGTTTTGTGCCCCACGTGACGAAACCCTAGTCTTCCGTCTTTCACCACATCGTTGTTCCTGGAGACGAGCCCAAGCTAATCCACGATCACAGGCAGAAAAAAGTTCCCATCCTCTCTCCATCCAAGTCTCCGGCCTTCATTCTTTTGCCAACCAAAGCATCCGCCAATCCGCGAAGTCGGGCTAGAGCCCCCCGCGATCTGGACTTCGTTCAACCGCCTCCACCCGCAGCTGCCGCATCACGTGCAGCCCCGCTCCTCGCTCCAGCTCCCTCACCCTCGGCACCTTCCTTCCATCCTCCTCTCCTCGCTGCCGATATCCCCTCACAAACTCCCGACTCCCCATCACCACCCCATCACTGAAATACCTCACTCGACACCTCAACATCTCTCCCAACCCCATCTTCCC
>JAGRPD010000246.1 GCA_020439875.1 Verrucomicrobiales bacterium | reverse complement strand
GGTCGATGCCCTCCACCTACAGTTTGCTGCGGTGCATTCGGTTTTCTTGACCGTTGGTAGGACTCGCTCAGGGAGGTGAGATTCGGGCTTGGCAAGGGGTGGGGGAATTTGAGAGGGTGGGGGGATGAGTCGTTCTTTATTCTTGGTCATCGCTTGGGGGTTGCTGTCGGTCTCTCCGAGCTGGGCGCTGTGGGAGGCAGGGGCGGCGCGGGTGGACATTACGCCGGAGGCAGCGGTGATGCTGAGTGGGTATGCGAGCCGGACTGAGCCGTTTGAGAAGGTGCTGCAGCCGCTTCAGGCTTCGGCTCTGGCGCTGCGCTGGTTTGAGGATCCGGTGCAAGTCCTTGTCACGGTGGACAACTGCGCGGTTCCTGCGAGCCTGCGTGAGCGGGTGCTGGATCGATTGGAAAAGGCGGGGCACAAGCTGGAGGACACTCAGCTAGCCTTGCACTCCAGCCACACGCACTGCGCGCCGATGCTGCGCGATGCGCTGCCGATGATGTATGGCCGCCGCTTGACGCCGGAGGAGCAGGCCGGTGTGGATGCCTACACGGCGCTGCTGGAGGAGCGGCTGGTTCAGGTCGTTGAGCAGGCGCTCGCTGAGATGGCTCCGGCCAAACTGGCGTGGGAGCAGGGCAAGGTGAGCTTTGCCAACAATCGCCGAGAAAACAAGGGGGGCGAGATCGTGTTGGGTTCGGCTCCGAAGGGGCCAACGGATCACGCGCTGCCGGTGCTGCGCGTCACGGATGCGGGGGGGCGGGTGAAGGCGCTTTACTGCAGTTATGCCTGCCACTGCACCACGCTCGCTCTCAATGCCATTCACGGTGACTGGGCGGGCAGCGCGCGGCAGCGTTTGCAGGCTGCGTATCCGGAAGCGGTGGCGTTGGTGGCCATTGGCTGCGGGGGAGACCAAAACCCCAATCCGAGACGGGAGCTGGAATATGTGGAGGCGCATGGAAATTCGCTGGCCAAGGAGGTGCAGCGTGTGGCGTCAGGAACGATGAAGGAGCTGGCGGGTCCGATTTTCACCGGTGCTGCGGTGGCTGAGCTGCCGTTTGTGCCGCGAGAGGCTGCGGAGTGGGAGGAACTGACGCGCTCGACCAATCGCTATGAGGCGTTTCGCGCGGAGCACTTTGCGGCGCTGCTGAAGCAGGGGGAACCCATCCCTGCGGCGCTGCGTTATCCGGTGCAGGCATGGGCTTTTGGTGGAGGTCTGTTGATGCTGCAACTGCCTGGGGAAGTGGTGGTGGACTACGGGTTGCGATTCAAAAAGCACTACGGCCCCGAGGTGACGTGGGTGAATGGTTACACCAACGGCGTGCCATGCTACATCGCCTCGCAGCGTCTGCTGGGAGAGGGCGGCTACGAGGTGGACAGCTCCATGCGTTACTACGGTCAGCCGAATCGCTTTGCCGATGGGGTGGAGGAGCGCATTGCCCGGGCGGTGGAAGACGCCATTCCCGCCAGCTGGCGGGAGCAACGCGCCAAATCCAAGTAGGCCGCAATCAGTTGCCGCTGCTGTCTTGTCCCTTGCTGTCGGTGACCTTGCCTTTGGAGAGTTTGGCTTTGAGGCGAGACCAAAAATCGTCCTCGCTGATTTCTGGCGCTTCTTCTTTGGGGGGGCTTGTGTCGCCGGTTTTGGATTTATCGGAGAAGATGGGGATATCGATGCCGCGACCCGATCCGGACGAGCTGGAGGCCTCACTCAGGCCCTTTCCATACGGTGCAAAGAGGCCCAGGGGGATGTCGAATTTGCGGAAGTTGGACTGCAGCTGGCGATTGGCGCGGATGAAGCTGGTGGGATCGTAGTAGTTGGAGTAGTCGCGGGCGAAGCTGCTGCGGTTCATGCCGATTTTGAGATTCTTGCGAATTTCAAAATGGAGGTGCACGGGATACATGCCGCGGTTGCTGCCCATGGTGCCGACCAGTTGACCACGCTCCATCAGCTGGCCTTCCTTCACCTTGCGTTCCAGCAGGTGGCCGTAGAGGCTATCGATCATATTCACCTTCCCTGTCTCATCCCGGTAGGCATGGCGGATGATGACCACGTTGCCCCAGCCGACCCGTACGTCATCGGAAAAGACCACCACCCCGCGTCCGATGCACCAGATGGGATCTCCGTAGTCGGAGTCTCCGCCGCCGCGTCCGTTCCAGTCTTCACCGAGGTGGCCATTGGGCGTGTAACCCCGCGCTTTGTAATAGCCGGAGGCATCGGGTTTGCCCACGGGAAAGTCAAATCCGTCCGCCAACCCACAGCGGGCGGTGCCGTTGCTCTGCGCGCGAGCGGCACCGATCAGCAGGCCGAGCCAGATCGCCAGCACGAGCCCTGCCCGCCCCCCAAGAGGACGAAAGCGTGCATGGTGCGATACGGAACAGGACGGCATGGCTGGCGAGACTCGCCGACTCCGAGTGGCAGCGGCGGGGGACGCAGAATACTGACGGGAGCGTCTTTCGCCACCGCAAATTCACCTGGAACGGGGGCGATGGGGGAAAAGAAGCCCTGAAGGATGCTCCGGGCCTTGCAAAGGCCGCCGGGCACGGTGACAGTTCCGCGCCCACCCCCTATTCTCTCCCCTGTTCCATGTCTTCCCTGCCCGATTGGCTCGCTGTCATCATCCTCGGAATCATTGAGGGCGTGACGGAGTTTCTCCCCATCTCCTCCACGGGCCATTTGCTGATCCCGCAGAATCTGGGCTGGCTGCCGAAGCAGGGGGAGGTGTTTGACGTGGTGATTCAAAGTGGAGCGGTCATCGCGGTGCTGGCGGTTTTTACCAATCGGGTGAAACAGTTTGCCACCAGTCTGAACCAGCCCGACACGCGGGACTATCTGTTGAAGCTGTTTGGAGCTTTTTGCGTGACTTCAGCCGGTGGTTTGCTGATCAAAAAATTCGACATTGAGCTGCCCGAGACGGTGCCGCCTGTGGCGTGGGCGACGTTCATCGGTGCGTTCGTGATTTTCGCCGTGGAGGCATGGCGCAAGGATCATCGCGGCACGGCGGAGATCACCTGGACGGTGGTGGTGGCAGTGGGACTGGCCCAGCTGCTGGCGGCCGTTTTTCCGGGCACCTCGCGCTCCGGAGCCAGCATCCTGATGGCGATGGCGCTGGGCATGGCGCGGCCTGCGGCTACGGAGTTTTCATTTTTGCTCGGCGTGCCCACCCTGATGGCGGCAGGAGCTTTCAAAATTCTGAGCGCCTTCAAAGACGGCGAGGCGGCGCATCTGGACTGGGCCATGCTGGGCCTTGGCACGGTGGTGTCGGCGATCTCGGCCTTTGTCGTGGTCCGGTGGTTGATCCACTTTGTGCAGAGCCATACCTTCAACGGTTTTGCTTGGTATCGGCTTCTCATGGGCGGAGCCTTGCTGGCCTACGTCTATTGGGGACAAGCGCCCGCTGCGCCCTGAGTCCCGATTCTCTCCCCCGCTTTGATCCATGCTGACCAAGACTCGCGTTTATCTCCGCCGCGCGGTCTTTCGCATGTATCGCCGACTGAAGCATCCGCGCCACTTGAAGAAGCGGCCGGTGATGCGCTGGTTTGCCCGGCATTTTCTGGATCAAGCGGTGTGGCGTCCCTGTCAGGCCACCTTTGCGGGTGGGGTGGCGGTGGGTTGCTTTGTGGGGATGCAATTGATTCCAGGTCAGATGCCGCTGGCGGTGGTGCTGTCCGCTTTGTTTCGGGTCAATATTCCGGTGGCGGTGGTGGTTTCTTGGTTGAGCAATCCCCTCACCTTCGCACCCATCGGCTACGCCGAGCTGCAATTCGGACGCTGGCTGATGTCCCTGATGAGCGGGAAATTTGAGGCGATGATGGAAGTGGCCAACGAAGACGTGCGGCGCGGATTGCAGGCCGCGCAGGAGATGTACCTCGGCGGCGTGGTGAGCGGGCTGCTGCTGGCTCCGGTGGGCTATGCGGCCTCGTGGTTCGGCTGGACGGGCATCGCCAAGCTGCTGCACATCCCGGCGCATCGCCCTCCACGCGTCAAGCCCCCCACAGCGACTGCCGCGCAGCCACCGGCGGTCAAATGACGCTGGTGAGCAGCTCCCAATCGTGGCCCCGAGAGATCGCCAGCTCGCGAAGGCTGCGTTCATTGCGCTGCAGCACAGTCGTGAGGATGGCTTTGTCGTCGATCCAACCTTCATGCGGCAGGGCGGAGGGGATCAAGTCATTGTCTCGGGTCAGATAGATCAAGGCAAAGGTCACCTCGGCCAGCGCCATCAAGGGCACTTCACGCCGCAGGCCCTGATCCGCCTCTTCCGCGAGGTGCCGCAGGAAGCGGAACTGATCCAGCATGGCGGGCTCCACCTCTGCATTTTCTTCCAACCGATCTTTCAGGGCCGGTAGCACCACCATCAGGGCATCGAGATCCTCCAGCGTGAGGTACTGCGCGCCGTCGGTGATGATTTTTTCCATCAGATTCATAGCGCTCAACGTACGTCCGCTCCCAAGCACCAGCCACCGGTTTTTCCCACCGATGAGCAGAATTCAAAACAACCCGAGCTGCTGTGGCTCAGCGAGGGGACGAGCCACCGCGCGCTTTTCCGGCTGCGCCGGGGGCTGCGGGGAGTCTGGAGGAAAGGCCACCTCCAAGGTGGGCGAGACCCGCCGCCGTTCCGCACACCAGACGCGCGCCCGCGCGGCACCGCCGGCCAGGAGCGCGTGCTGGATGCACTGCCGGGCGGTGTCTGGGCGATTGCAGTCATCGCTGAGATGCCCCAGCATGACGTGTTGGAGCCGTGGGTGGGCGAGGTGCGAGATCAGTTCCGCCGCCTGATCATTGGAGAGATGTCCGTGGCGGCTGGCGATGCGTTGTTTGGTGGCCCAGGGGCGCTTCACGTCGGCCTCGAGCAGATGCTGGCAGTAGTTTGCCTCGATGAAAAGCGAGTCCGCACCGGTCAAACGATCACGGATCAAATTCGTCACGTAACCCACATCACTGAGCACCCCGAGGCGCGACTCCGCGTCCTCAATGACGTAGCCCACGGGATCCACCGCGTCATGTGGCACGGGAAAACTCTCCACCCACAGGTCTCCGAAAGCGAAGCGGCTGCCGGTTTGCATCACCTGCCAAGGCGGCGCGACACGCAGACCGGCATCCCTCTCCAGCACCTCACGAGTCAAGGCTGTGCAGAGCAGTGGCACGCGGCGTTTGGCTCCAAACACCGCCAGACCGCGCGTGTGATCCTGATGCTCGTGCGTGATCAAGATGCCATCCAGCCCCTCGGGGTCGTAGCCCGCCTCTTGCATCCGCAGGCAGATCTGTTTGGCGCTCAGGCCTGCATCCAGCAGCAGGGTGGTACGCCCGGTACTGATCACCGCGCAGTTCCCTGAACTGCCGCTGCCGAGTACCGTGAATCTGACCATGGCAGATCATGAACCGCACCCGGCCAGCTTCAACTCACAACTTCTACCGCCCATCCATGAGGGTGCGTCACCCCGCTTCCCCCTCCGTGGCTACTTTCGAGGCTTTCCTCCTTCCCTTCTCCAGGGAGCTGCGGTAAAACGGCCCCTCACATGAAGATTCGTTTTTGCGGTGCGGCAGGCACCACCACCGGCTCCAAGCATCTCATCGAAGTCAACGGACAACGCATTCTGCTGGATTGCGGTCTTTACCAAGGGCGACGCTCCGACACGCTGGAGCGCAATCGACATTTCCCGTTCGATCCAAAGGAGATCGACTGTGTGGTCCTCTCCCACGCGCACATCGATCACAGTGGCAATCTGCCCAACCTCTACGCCCAGGGTTTTCAAGGCAACATCTACGCCACAGGAGCCACGCGAGACCTCTGCAGCATCATGCTGCCGGACGCCGCGCACATCCATGAGCAGGACATCAAGTGGCTCAACAAACATCGCAAAGCCAAGGATCTCCCGCCGCTGGAGCCCTCCTACAATCAGGCGGATGCCGAGGCCGTGATGCAGCAATTTGTGACGCTCAATTACCAGCGGCCTCTGCCGATCGGCAAAGGGGTGACCCTGCGTTTCATCGACGCCGGCCACATCCTCGGCTCCGCCCAGGTGGTGCTCGACATCGACGATCACGCCGGGCATCAGAGTCTGCGCCTGCTTTTCTCTGGCGATGTCGGCCGCCCAGGCAACGACCTGTTGGAGCCCGCCGCCGCCTGCTCCGACGTGGACTACGTCATCATGGAGAGCACCTACGGCGGTCGCCACCATGAGATGCCCGCCGAGACCTCGGACCGCATCTGCGACATCGTCAACCGCGTGCGGGAGCGCGGCAGCCACCTGATCATCCCCTCCTTTGCCGTGGAGCGGACTCAGCAGCTGCTTTACACGATGGACAAACTCGTCGCCGAAGGGTGCTTCGAGCCGCTGCCCACCTTTGTGGACAGCCCGCTAGCTGTGAAGGCCACTGAGATCTTCCGCCTCCACCTGCTCGACCTCAAACCGGAGGTGCGGGATGCGCTGTTCATGCGGGACAATCCGTTTGGCTTCGAGGGCCTGCGCCTCGTCCGCAGCGTGGAGGAGAGCAAGTCTCTCAACCGCCTGCACGGCCCCGCCGTGATCATTTCCGCCTCTGGCATGGCCGAGACCGGACGCATCCTGCACCACCTGCGCAACAACATCGAGAACCCACGCAACATCGTTCTGTTTGTCGGCTACTGCGCCGAAAACACCCTGGGCTGGAAGCTGCGCCAGGGCTGGGACAAAGTGCAAATCCTGGGGGATGAATTTCACGTCAACGCCGAGATCGAGATCCTCGATTCCTTCTCCGGACACGCTGATCACGGCGAGCTGCTGAGTTACTACAGCCGCATCAGTGGAGCCAAAAAACGGACCTTTCTGGTCCACGGCGAGCCTGAACACTCCGAAGCCCTGCGAGACGCGCTGGTCTCTGAGTACCGGAAGACCGAGTTCGTCATTCCGCGAATGCTGCAGGTGGTCGATCTTTGAGAAAGGAGTTGACGCGAGATGGACGTTAGCCATACTCCGTATGTATGAAAATCACCTTAAACATGGATGACGCCCTCCTCGATCGGGTGATGGCCAGCACGGGTGCCGCCACCAAAACGGAAGCCATTTTGACGGCCCTCCGGGAAGTGGATCGCCGCTCACGGTTGGTGGAGGTTTTGCGGGAAGGCACCGGAGCCACGCGGGAGGAACTCAAGACCATGTTTGACCCCGCCTCCGACGCCCTCGAACTGCGTGTCGCGGAGAGCCGCAGCGGCAAGACGGGCAAGGCAGCCGCCAAAAAGATCAGCTACCGCAGCAAACCCGGCAGCAAATCCAAATAAGCCATGGTCAGCCGCCCCGTCATGGTGGACAGCTGCTGGTACATCCAGCAGGCCCGGGAAGGTCAGGATCCCCTGCAGCAGCTCGGGATCCTGGCAGCATCACGCGACATCGCTACCTGCGGCGTCGTGCAGGCGGAGGTCGGGCGCGGGTTGCGCGTGCCGCGCCATCTCAAAGCCTACCGCCGCGCCTGGAGCGTGATGTGTTGGGTCGAGTCCAACCACGCCCGCTGGGAAGAGACCCTGGACCTGGCCTGGTCCCTGGATCGTCGCGGCGTGACACTCCCCCTTCAGGACATCCACATCGCCGTCTGCGCACGGCACATTGGAGCGGTCGTCTTGACCTATGATCAGCACTTCCAACACATCCCGGGCATCGACGCCACGGATCGGATTTTTTAAGCCCACCTGCACAGCGTGGATGGTCGTCCTCGGCGCGGTGCTGTCGGGGTGGCTCCCCGCTCAGACGCCCGATCAACAGGCGGCGGAGCGCGTCAATCGTCACGCGCTGGCGTCGCTGGCGGGTCTGCTCAGCACCACGACCGGGAACGTTTGTTTTTCGCCCTTCGGCTCGCATCGCACGGCGTCCATGCTGGTGGAGGCAGCAGCCGGAGAGACCCGGGCGGAGCTGCTGCGTCTGACTCAGTTGCCGGAGGACGCAGCGATGCGTCAGCAGCTTCTGCGCAGGTTGAGAGACCTGATGGCGGATCTGAAATCCGATGCCGATCTAACCACTGCTCAATCTCTGTGGGCAGCACCCGGCGTGGTATGGAATCCCACGTTTGAAAAGTCCTTGCGTGATCTGTTTGATGCCCCGGCCTTCGTCCTTCCGGAGGCCGACGCCGTGGAGCAAGCTCGGAAGGTCAACGGCTGGGTGCGCGAGCAGACTCAGGGCCGCATCGCCGACTTGGTGGGACCACGGATGTTTGAAAACGATGCGCACAGCCTGATGCTCGTCAGCACGCTGCGACTGGCTGCCACTTGGGAAAACCGGTTTGATCCTAGCGCGACGCGTCCCGCCCTGTTCCACCCCAAGGCGGGCCAAACCGTGGAGGTGCCGATGATGCAGCAAACCTTTGCGGCGATTTCATACGCCGAAGAAGCTGGAGCTTGGCAATGCCTGCGCCTGCCGCTCAAGGGCGGTCTCGGTGTGGTGTTTCTGTTGCCCGCCAACGCTGAACAGCAAGCCACCATCGAGTCCAGTCTCACCGCCAGCGTCTGGGCAGAGTTGTGCGCCCAGCTCCGCAACCGACCGGTGGTGGTTCGGTTGCCGCGTTTTGAGTTCACCACGCGGCTCGATCTGATGCCCTTGTGGGAGGCTCTCGGTGCCCGCACCTCCTTTCTCCCCGATCTCGCCCAGCTTCCCGGCCTGACTCAAGATCAAAGCCCGCGCTTCGTCCGCGGTGTGATGCATCAGGCGACGATCGAGATCAACGAGATCGGTGCCCAAGCCGCAGCCGCCACCGCTCTCGGCACAGATCCCTTCGGTTCACCCTCCGAGTCATCTGGCCCATCGGCCCGGCTTTTTAATGCCGATCATCCCTTCCTCTGGTACGTGCACCAGGAGGAGAGCGACTTGATTCTGTTTTGCGGACGCTTTTCCGGAACGGCGGAGTGACGGCAGACCCCCGTTTTAGTTGGCGTTTTTTAACGCCTCGACGTCCCCGTATTTCACCGCTCCAGGCACAAAGGCTGGATGCCATTGGGAAGTGAGATCGGCAAATCGAAAACCTTGCGGATCCACCTCGAGTCGTTCGATTTTTTCCGGATCCAGCAGCAGAGCGGCGAGACCGGCCGCAGCGGCATCCGCGCCCTGCCCTTGGAGAATGACCTTGCCCTCCACCTTGCGCGCTGCGTCCGCCAACATGGAGGCCCATCGCAACAAGCGCGGCCGATTGTAACCGTAGGTGTAACCGCACCAGGCATTCCAGGCGTCATCGGGAGCCTCTTTCTTCATCGGCAGTCGGATGTTCTCCGCCGCAGGTTCCAGTTCTCCCAAGCTGAGCGTGGTGGGATTTGAGCCCGTCTGCTTCACCTCGCGGCCTTGGTCCACGGTTTTATCTCCCGAGGCCATGAGACGCCAGGCACGGCATTGAATCTCAGGCGTCATGGCACGGGCATTGAGGTCTGCCCAGACCTGCATGAGCTGCGCTTCGTGCGGCTTGCCCACGGCGTCTCCCGTCGGCGCAGGATGCTCCGCCGTCCAGACCGTCAAATCCTCTTTGGGAGAGAATTTGAAGTCGCGCTCCACCAGATCCGCCTCCTCCAGACCGAGCTTCAGATGTTGATTCATGAAATGATACATCTTGGCTCGCGCCACCTGATTGTAGTTATGCGGGAACTGGGTGGCGAACAGGGCAGTTAGGTTATTTTCTGCTCCCAATTGACGCCACAAGGCCTGCAAATCCGGCCAGCCTTTGGTCTCGAGTTCTTTCGTCCAATCATCCGCTGATGTGAGCCCAAGCGGACGGGGAGCGATGGCTGCGGCGATGTCCACATTGCCCTGACCGATGCGCAGGAAGTGGGTATTTTCACAGGTGCATCCGCCCTGCATGGCGGTGGAAACCATGACGCAGGGAAAGGCCGCGCAGATGCGATCTTCGATGGCGGCGAGCATCATCGTCTGCGTGGCACCGCCGCTGGCTCCGGTGACGGCGAGACGCTGCGGATCCACGCCAGGCACGGTTTCCAGGAAATCCAAGGCGCGCACGCTGTTCCAGGTTTGCAGGCCAAAGTTGGTCTGCAAATGCGCATCCGCCTGGGCACTGTAGAGGCCCCAGGTGCCACGTTCCTGCCCCTTCAGCCCCTCTTGCGCACCACTGCGGTGATCGGGGATCTGGATGGAATCTGCATTTCCCAGCGTGTCCCAATGAAACACCGCGCAACCCATGCGCGCCAGGTGGACGCAACGCGCCTGCAAGGGGGAGCGCGCCGCGTTGGGGAATCTCTCAGCTCCCGAGGCGATCTGAGTCTCCACAGACCGTGAACCGGTGGACTCTCCTGCATCCATGAAGCGACCACCCGGCCAGTGGCCGTGGGGGCAGAGGATGCCAGGCATGGAAGCAGGCAGCGGCTTGGGCAGGTAGAGATTGCCGGTGACGTAGTGCCCGGGCAGACTCTCGAAAAAGACTCGGTCGATGGTGTAATCCTCACGCTCCACCCGACCGTGGATGACGGCATTGAGCGGCGTTTTTTCCGGCATCGGGAAAATGCCCGCTGCCAGCATCACGCGGTCCCGCACCTCGCTGCGACGTGCCGCCGCATCGCGCTGCCAGCCTGCGGCGTCCATGGGAAAGTAGCTGCCATCGAGACTGCGCAGTTCCTCAGCAGGAGCGGGAGCGCTCACCGCCATCATCAGCCAGGTCGTGAAAAGGATCGTTCGATTCATGATCGAGATTCCACACAGGATGGGCAGCGACGTCAAGCTCCGGGAAATTTCCCCCACCCCAGCACGTTGTGTCCCAGATGCGATGGATTTTTCCGCTCACCCTGCTGGCTTGGATGCCGGTCTCCGCCCAGGAGGCGACCGTTTTTCAGGACTCCGATCAGCCGCCCGCCGGTGCCGCGCCCTATGAAGTGACTCCCGATCCCGAGGCGGGAGCGCATTTGCCCAACCTCCTGCACAAGCTGCGCACAGGCTTTCATCCCGATCGCCCGCTGCGGGTGTGGGCGCTGGGCTCCAGCTACACCAACATGCTGGGCAGCGGCGAGGTCTGGCAGGAGGAGATCCCCCAGCGTTTCCCGAAGGTGAGTCAGGTGAATTACACCAAGATGGTGGGAAATTCCTGCCCCTGGCAGTACCTGCGCGGCTGGGCTCAAACGCTGCTGGTGGCCGACCCGCCGGACCTCGTCCTCACCTACACCAACGGCGAACCTGATGATCTCGACAAGCTGCTCACTCAGATCCGCTCCACCACCACGGCGGACATCATCGTCCCGAGCCTGCATTGGCGTCAGCGCGATGCGGAGGAGCATTGGGACAAAGATGAAAACGCCGCCGATCAAGACGTGGCGGCTGTCCGTGCGGTCTGCAAAAAGCACGGGGTCGAGTTCGTGGAAAACCGCCGCGATTGGGAGCGCTACCTGCGCGCGCAGAAGCTGCCCATCGAAGCTCTCTTGAAAGATCCCGTGCACCAAAACGCCTACGGCGCATCCATCGTCAACCGCAACATCCTGGCGCATCTGCCCACCGAGGGTTCGTCGGCCCTGGATGATCGGGAGGTGCGCCTCGATGCCGCTGCCCTCGCCAAGCTGGAGCATTCCGGTTTCAAACTGCAAGACGGTCGGTTACGGGCGGCTCAAGCGGGAGCCACTTTGCGGGTTCCTTTCACTGGCAATTGCATCGAACTCATCGGGCGCTTTCTCAAAGATGGCGGCTCGGTGAAGGTCACGCTGGATGGACGTCCCGGCAGCGAGTTCGCCGCTTTTTTGCCCTCGTACATCCAGGGAGATGAAAAAAACGCCCGCTCGCAAAAAGGCGATAACCCGCGCGACCTAGCCCCGCATGGTGTGACGCTTTCGCAGGATTGCATCCCACAGCAATGGACCGTCCTCATGACCAACGACATGGGCGACTACACGCTGACGGGCTCCATCACGGGACCTGATGGCACAGGCAATGCCTTCAAGGACTACACCAGCCTCACCGGACAGATCACGCTGCCTGCCGACCTGTGGCGGCGGGCGGAGCGCAACAAGCAGGGAGATCGCTTCACTTTCAGCGTCACCCGCGCCACCGAGGACAGCGTGTCCTTTTCCCCACCCTCGGATGCAGAGGCTGATGCCGAAGCGCCGATTTTCCGCACCCGTCTGGCCAACGCTCTGAGCAATGGCCCGCACGTGCTGACGCTCACCACCACCAGCGCCGCCCCCGTGGAGATCGAGGCGCTCGATGTCTTCCGCCCACCGCTGGGACGCGAGTGACGGCGGCCACCCCCTCTGTGTGGCGAAGAAAACTCAGTCCCGCACTGGCAGGGTGGATCAAATTGTGCTAAGACCTTTCCCCTTCGCCCACATTCTCGTTGGGCGGGGGATGCACCCATGCCGGATCTTCTCACCGCCATCCCAGGACTGTTGCAGGCCTACCCCCCGGAGTTGCGCCGGGAGGCTGAGCGACTGGCGGAAGACGGTGCCGTCGTCACACTCGACGGTCTGCCTGAGGAGGCTCAGTCCGAACTGCGGCTCGATGACACCACCGTCTCTGCTGAGTGGCGATTGATCGAGAGCCGCTGGCAGGGGGAAACCGATGCGCCCGAGGAGCTGCGAGATTTGGCGCTCTGCCTGGTGCTCGTCGCCGCCGCGCGCTCTGAGGAATCGCCCGCATCGGAATCTCCCGAACGCGAGGAGGATCAATTTGAAGTCTGGCTGGAAGGCCGCCTGCGCCGCCAACTGCGCGAGGCCGAACTCGGCTACGTGGAGAAGGTGGAGCGCCGATTCCTGCGTGTGCGAGCTGCGGGCGAGATCTTCGATCAAGACATGGTCCGCCTCAATCCGAAGTGGACCATCGACACCACCGAGCCTCTCGAACTCTGGCCCAGCCCGCCGGAGACCCTGCGCGAGTTTTGGAACTACGTGGCCCACGCCATGGAGGAGCGCGGCCTACAAATGCCCGCCTTCATGCGCCAGACGGCGGAGCTGGACAAGGTCCGCACCGCCCTCAGCGCCTGGCGTCAGCGCCAGCAAATCCCACTCTGGAAAGACCGCGTGCGCAAGTTGGCGCGGGAGCTTTTGGAGCAGACTCCGCCCCGCGTCCTGCATGCCGACGCCCGCCTCATCATCGGCGGCGGGGACGAGATGCGCGTGCAGATTTTGACGGAAGGTGACGACACCTTTCAGCCCGTGCTCACCAGTGACCTCAACAGCCTGGCCGAACGCCAGCGCCGCGGTCTGCTGCGCAGCCCCGTCGAGGCCGAGCTGTTGCTGCGCGCTTGTTTGGCTGAGTTCCAAGCCCACGGCCTCGCCGCCATGCGCCTGGACGAGCCCGCCGGTCGTCGCCTGCTGGCCAACCTCCTCGCTCGATCCGAGGTGGCCACCCGCGTGCTGAATCTGGATGAAAAGCCCTTCCGCCGCGTGGATGCCCCGCTGCACTGGGAGGCCAGCCTCGACGAAGACGACGCCTTTTTGCAGCTGCGGCTCTTCACCGAGTCCGGCGCGGAGGCACCCCTGCCGCTGCGCGTGCTGCCGGGTCAGCCCACCCTTTATCTCTCGGAAGACGCCGC
Organism: Verrucomicrobiales bacterium; assembly: GCA_020439875.1. GTDB lineage: Bacteria > Verrucomicrobiota > Verrucomicrobiia > Verrucomicrobiales > Verrucomicrobiaceae > JAGRPD01. Next base: position 7,945 of record JAGRPD010000246.1, on the reverse strand, counting down.
CTACCACGGCCCCACCTGGATCGGTGACAGCCACGTCGTGGAAGACGCGCTGCCCATCCCGATCGATGCGCTCGAGTCCGAAGACGGCGTCTTCCTGCTGCGGAGGCTCGATTTGCCCCTGCCTGAGCCGCTGGCACGGCGGGTCAAAGAAGAGCCGCTGGAGGTCCGCATCCAGGCCCACTGCCTGCCGCGCGGCAGCTTCTCCAACGTCGAGTACGCCATCCTCCGCATGGACGCCGTGGACCCCTCTGGCAAGCCCGTAGAACGGCTGCGCCCCGGCGGCTGGGACCACGTCCAAGATCCGACCCCAACGGCCAAGCCCCAGCGCAAATCCAAAGTCCTCCCTTCTGCAGAACCCGCACCCATCCTCGTGCGGGATCGCCGTCGCCTGCATCAGGCCGAGCAGCTGCTGGACGGCTTTCGCAGCACCTTCGATGTGGAGCACCAGGGCTACCGCGTGCGCATGACGAAGACTTTCCCGGAGCAATTCCTCGAGTGGTCCCAGCAGCTGCCCGCCGAGATCCCCCTGGAGACCGACGACCGCCTCGCCTCCATCATCGCCGATCCCCTCAAGGCCCGCGTCCGCCTCGAAGCGCGCCAGACGGACTCGATCGACTGGTTTGACCTCCAGGTCGTCTTCGAGATCGAAGGGGCCGAATTGAAAACCGCCGAGATTCGCCGACTCATCGCCGCGCGGGGCGGTTTTGTGCGGTTTGCCGACGGCTCCTGGAAGCGCGTGGAGCTGGAACTCACCGAGGAGCAGCAGGCCATGATCGACCAGCTCGGCATCGAACTCACCGAGTTGGGCGAGGATTTTCACCGCCTGCACTGGCGTCAGCTCGCCGCTGATCAGGCCAATCAGCTCATCAGCCCCCGCGCCTGGACCAACATCCGCGAGCGCCTGGAAAAAGCCCGGGTCGATGAGCATCCGCCCGTGCCCGAAGAGCTGGCCATTACCCTGCGCCCCTATCAGGTGGAGGGGTTTCACTTCCTCGTCTATCTCGCCCGCAACCGCTTCGGCGGCATTTTGGCCGATGACATGGGCCTGGGCAAGACGCTGCAAAGCATCGCCTGGATCCTCTGGCTGCGCGCCGACAAACGGCGTCAAATCGGCCCTGACAAACCGCTGCGCCCCAGCCTCGTCGTCTGCCCCAAAAGCGTGCTCGACGTCTGGCAGGCCGAGCTGGAAAAAGCCGCGCCCAGCCTCCGCGTCCAGGTCCTGCGCGAGCGCGACGCCTTTGACCTGGAGCAGTTCGAGACCGCCGTGGACGTCCTCGTCGTCAACTACGCCCAGCTGCGCAGCCTCGCCGAAGACCTCAAAAACACCCGCCTACTGGCCACCATCCTCGATGAAGGGCAGCAGATCAAAAATCCCGACTCCCTCTCCGCCCGCGCCGCCCGCGAGTTGAAGGCAGACAACCGCGTCGTCCTCACCGGCACCCCGTTGGAAAACCGCCTGCTGGACCTCTGGAGCCTGATGACCTTTGCCACGCCTGGAGCCCTCGGAGATCGGCGCTATTTTCAAAAACACTTCGACCGCCGCAAGGACGCCCAGGCCGCCGAACGCCTCTCTGCCCGCCTTCGCCCCTTCCTCATCCGCCGCACGAAAGCCCAGGTAGCCCGCGACCTGCCGCCCCGCACCGAGGAGACCGTGCTCAGCGAGATGAGCCCCGTCCAGGCCCGGATTTACAAAGAGGAACTCGCCCGCGCTCAGCAAATGGTGCTGGCCTCCACCGGCTTCGAAGCCGGCGGTCGCGGCCGCTTCGCCATGCTCCAGGCCCTCACCCGCCTGCGGCAGATTTGCTGCCACCCCAGCCTCGTCGGAGCAGGCAGCCTCTCCGCCGATAGCGCCAAGCTCGAAGCCACCCTGGAGCACCTCCAAGAGCTGCATGAAGCCGGGCACAAAGTCCTCCTCTTCAGCCAATTCGTCCGCATGCTCGAGCTGCTGCGGCACCGCCTCGAAGAGCGCGGCCTGCCCCACCACTGGCTCACCGGAGCCACCAAAGACCGCGGCCAAGTCGTGCGCAACTTCCAGGAAGACCCCGAAGCCTCCGTCTTCCTCATCTCCCTCAAAGCCGGCGGCTCCGGCCTCAACCTCACCGCCGCCTCTTACGTCATCCTTTATGATCCCTGGTGGAATCCCGCCGTCGAAGCCCAAGCCATCGACCGCGCCCACCGCATCGGCCAGACCGAGCCCGTCATCGCTTACCGCATGATCACCAAGGGCACCATCGAGGAGAAAATCATGCTGTTGCAGCAGAAAAAGCAGTTCATGGCCGCCGGCATCCTCGGAGAAAACACCTTCGCCCAGGGCCTCAGCCGCGACGACTTCGCCTACCTCTTCGACCTCGAAGAAAAAGAAGCCGACCTGCAGCGCGACCTCAACGACCGCTCCTACGAAGCCTCCTTGAAGGGAGAATTCTAAGCGCCCCCGTCCTCCCCATGAAAACCATCGGCTGGGCAGAGTACGTGGACTACCCCGAGTGGGACATTTCCGCCGTCAAAGCCAAAATCGATACCGGAGCCCGCACCAGCGCCCTGCACGTCGAAAACCTCGAAATACTTCCTGGCGACCTCGTCCGATTCGACGTCGTCTGCGGCCGCCGCCGCCCCTTTACCCGCCAGACCGTCACCACCCCCATCGTCAAATGGGCTCGCGTCCGCTCCAGCAGCGGGCACTATCAAAAGCGCTGCTTCGTCAACGCCCTCCTCCGTCTCGGTGGAGAAGAATTCACCGCCGAACTCTCCCTCGTCTCTCGGGAAAAAATGCTCTTCCGCATGCTCCTCGGACGCAAAGCCCTGCAGCACCGGTTTCTCGTCGATGTCAGCAAGCGCCTGCTCCAATCCAGCCGCCCCCCGCGCCCCACACCTCCCGCATGAAGCTCGCCATCCTCTCCTGCAGCCCCCAGTGCTACAGCACCCGCCGCCTGCGCGAGGCCGCCACCCAGCGCGGCCATCAAGTGAAGGTCCTCAACACCCTCAAATTCTCCCTCAACGTCGAGCGCGAGCATCCCGACCTCATTTACTCTGGCCGCTCCCTCCCCCACTACGACGCCGTCATCCCCCGCATCGGAGCCTCCATCACTTTTTACGGCCTCGCCGTCCTCCGCCAGTTTGAGCAGATGGGCATCCCCACCCTCAACTCCGCCCTCTCCATCTCCCGCAGCCGAGACAAACTGCACGCCATGCAGATCCTCAGCCGCCATGAGATCGGCCTCCCCCAGACCGCCTTCGTCCGCCGCAAAGAAGACGTCCTCGACGCCATCGCCCGCGTCGGCGGAGCCCCCGTCATCATCAAGCTCCTCGAAGGCACCCAGGGCGTCGGCGTCATCCTCGCCGACACCGTCAAAGTCGCCCAAGCCATCGTCGAGACCCTGCACAGCACCCGCCAAAACGTCCTCATCCAAAAATTTGTCCAGGAAAGCAAAGGCCGCGACATCCGCGCCTTCGTCGTCGGAGACCGCGTCGTCGCCGCCATGCTGCGCCAGGCCCAGGGAGACGAATTCCGCTCCAACGTCCATCGCGGCGGCTCCGTTCAGGCCGTCAGCCTCAGCCCCGAAGATCAAGAAACCGCCGTCCGCGCCGCCCAGATCCTCGGCCTCCGCGTCGCCGGCGTCGATATGCTCGAAAGTCGCGATGGCCCCCAGATCATGGAAGTCAACTCCTCCCCCGGCCTCGAAGGCATCGAAGCCGCCACCGGCATCGACATCGCCTCCGCCGTCCTCGAGGAACTCGAAAAGCGCGTCCTTTTTCCCGAGATGGACTACCGCCAGCGTCTCACCATTTCCCCCGGCTACGGCATCGCCGAATTCACCGCCGTCAAACTCCCCGCCCTGGAAGGCCGCGCCCTGCGGGACACCGACCTCATGGCCAGCCACATCCAGGTCCTCACCATCCTCCGCAACAAAACCCCCATCCCCAACCCCAACGGAGACACCGTCATCGAGACTGGAGACAAACTCATCTGCTACGGAGACCTCCTCCACATGCGCAGCCTCATGGAGCAAGAAACCCGCCGTCGCAAAGCCGACCGCAAAAAGAAAAAGCGCGCCAGCAAAGAGTAACCCCCTTTTTTCACCCTCTGCTTCAGGCAGTCCCTGACGCTCTCCCCGCCCGGGGATCTCCATCTTGACTCCCCCCTCCAGCGGCGGCACCGTCCCGCCCCCCTCAGAAAAACCCTCCTCTCCCCCCTCAACAACATGCCCGTCGCCACCCCCGCTCAATACCGTGCCATGCTCGATGCCGCCCAGAAAGGCGGCTACGCCTATCCCGCCATCAACGTCACCAGCCTGCCCACCATCAACGGAGCCCTGCGTGCCTTTGCGGAATCCAAGTCGGACGGCATCATCCAAGTCTCCACCGGCGGCGGCCAATTTGCCTCCGGCACCAGCGTCAAAGACATGGCCCTCGGAGCCATCGTCCTCGCCGAGGCCACCCACCGCCTCGCCGAGCGTTACGACATCCTCGTCGCCCTCCACACCGACCACTGCCATCCCTCCAAGGTCGATCCCTTTTTGAAGCCCCTGCTCGCAGCCACCGCCGCCCGCCGCGCCGAAGGCAAAGGCAACCTCTTCAACAGCCACATGTTCGACGGCTCCGAACTCCCGCTGGAGGAAAACATGCGCATCTCCAAAGAGCTGCATCAGCAGTGCGCCGAACTCGACATCATCCTCGAAGTCGAAGCCGGCGTCGTCGGCGGTGAAGAAGATGGCCACGACACCTCCGGCCTCCCCGCTGACAAGCTCTACACCACGCCCGAGGACATGCTCACCGTCTATGAGACCCTCAACGGCATCGGCCGCTTCATGTTCGCCGCCACCTTCGGCAACGTCCATGGCGCTTACAAACCCGGAGCCGTCAAACTCAAGCCCACCATCCTCCGCGACGGTCAAAAAGCCGTCACCGACAAATACGGCGACAGCGCCGAGATGGACCTCGTCTTCCACGGCGGCAGCGGCTCCCTGCTGGAGGAAATCCGCGAAACCCTCGGATACGGCGTCATCAAAATGAACATCGACACCGACACCCAATACGCCTTCAGCCGCCCCATCGCCGATCACATGATGAAGCACTACGACGGCGTGTTGAAAATCGATGGCGAAGTCGGCGACAAAAAAATCTACGACCCCCGCAGCTACCTGAAAAAGGCAGAGGAAGGCCTCTGCGCCCGCCTCAAGACCGCCTGTGACGACCTCCTCAGCACCGGCAAAACCATCTTTGGCACCGTCTAAGCCTCGACTCGCCAGCCCCTTCTCGACCCACCTCAGCCAGCCCCGTTTCATCGCACGCGGGGCTGGCTTTTTTCTGTTTTCCCCAACCGCCCCCTCCGACCGCCATGGCCACCTCCAAGCAGCCCCATCCCCTGGCCGACATGCTGCTCACCGTCGTCCTGCCCTCCATCGTGCTGGAGTGGGCCAGCAAGCCTGAGCGCCTCGGACCTCTTTGGGCCCTCGTCCTCGCCTCCGCCATTCCCCTCGGATTCGGCCTCTGGTGCTGGCAGCAAAAGCGCGGCCTGAATTTCTTCTCCATCTTCGGTCTCGTCGCCGTCATCCTCACCGGCAGCCTCGGTCTTCTCAACCTCAACGCCTTCTGGTTCGCCGCCAAAGAAGCCCTCTTCCCCATCATCCTCGGACTCGCCTTTCCCCTGAGTCACTATTTTGGCACCCCACTCATCAACGAACTGCTGCTCAACCCCCAAGTCATCAATCACCGCGCCATCCAAGCCAGCCTGGATAGCGACGCCAAAAAGCAGGCCTTCGCCGGCCTCCTGCAACGCGCCTCCTGGGGCATGCTCGCCACCACCTTCGCCTCCGCCGCCGCCAACTTCGCCCTCGCACTCCACCTCATCGGCGGCACCGAACCCGGCAGCGAGGCCTACGTCAAAGCCATCGGCAAACTCAACTGGATGGGCTTCCTCGTCATCGGCATCCCCCTCGTCGGCCTCACCCTGCTGCTGCTTTTCTGGCTCATCCGGCGCATCAGCGCCCTCACCGGACTGGACCGCGAGGATCTCCTCAATCCCGGCACCACCGTCCGCCGCCGCGTCGGCTGACCCCCTCCCGCCCCCCGATTCGCCGTCATTGACCCAGCCTCATCTCGCCCTGCATCCCTACTCCCATCGGCGATCCAGCGCACACATCATTTTAGATGCCTGGCATCTAAAAATGGCTTGGGACGCGTTTTGCCTTCAGCCTGTTGCCGCTTCGATTGGCAAAACCTGGTGCGATAAAACGGCTTGCGACGCGTTTTCTCCGGCTCTTCGTTGACCCTCCTGCATCATGAAATTCGCCCACACCCTCGCTGCTTTCGCCTCCTGCGCGTTGCTGGTCTCCTCCGCTCGGAGTGCCCCCAGCGCACCCCCTGAGGAGATCCCCTCGCATGCTCCCCATGCGGAACCTCCCGCAGCCACCTCAGCCCGCTCGCAAGCCGTCGCGGCCCCTGAGGAGGGAGAGCACATCGTGCTGATCGGCAATGGATTGGCGGAGCGCGACGTGCATTACAGCCAGTTCGAGACCGAACTCCACCTGCGCTACCCCAACGCTCAGCTGTTCGTCCGCAACATGGGGCATGTGGGTGACACGCCGGGATTCCGTCCGCATCCGTCTCGGGAGTCCCAGTGGGCCTTTCCCGGTGCAGAGACCTACCATCCCGACAAACAAATCCACCACGGCAAAGGCTTCTTCCCCACGCCCGACCAATGGCTGACCCACCTGAAGGCGGACACCATCATCGGCTTCTTCGGTTACAACGAGTCCTTCGACGGCCCGTCCAAGGTGGCCAATTTCGAAGCCGAACTCGATGCCTGGGTCAAGCACACCCTCAGCAAAGCCTACAACGGCAAGCAGGCCCCGCGCGTGGTGCTGGTCTCCCCCATCGCGTTTCAAAACCTCTCAGCGACCAAAGACCTGCCCTCTGGGGAAAAAGAAAACGCCAACCTGATCCTCTACTCCCAGGCCATCGAAAACGTCGCCCGCCGTCATGGCCTGACCTTTGTGGACTTCTTCGGCCCGACGAAAAAATGGTACGCCGAGAGCAACGATGCGCTGACGTCCAACGGCTTCGTGCCCAACGAGGAAGGCTACAAGCGTCTGGCCGACGTCCTCTTGACCGCCGCCTTTGGACACCAATCCCGCACCTCTTCCGCCGACCCCGAGCTGCTCCACCAGGCCGTCAAACAGAAGGACTGGTTTTGGAACAACGACTACAACCTGCTCAACGGGGTTCACACCCACGGCCAGCGGTACAATCCCTTTGGCCCCCAAAACTACCCGGATGAGGTGCAAAAAACTCGTGAAATGGCCGCGCTCCGGGATGGCCTGATTCACGACATCGCCGCCGGCAAAAAGCAGGACCTAGCGGTGGACGACAGCACCACTCATGCCCTGCCCGAGGTGCCGACCAACTATCAACCCAGCGTGAAAAACGGCAGCACCGAGTATCGCTATGATGAAGAAGCTGAGAAATCCCTCACCGTCCCCGAAGGCTTCAAAGTGGAAATGTTTGCCAGTGAAAAGGACTTCCCCAATCTGGCCAACCCCATGCAATTGTCCTTCGACAATCGGGGGCGTCTCTGGGTGGCGGTGATGCCCACCTACCCGCACTACCGCCCGGGCGATCCGATGCCCAACGACAAAATCCTCATCTACGAAGACACCGACGGCGATGGCCGTGCCGACAAAGAAACGGTTTTCGCCGACGGCCTGCATCTGCCCATCGGATTCGAGCTAGAACCTGAAGGCGTCTATGTCTCCCAGGAGCCCAATTTGATCCTGCTCAAAGACACCGACGGCGATGACCATGCCGACAGTCGGGAGATCGTGTTGGGCGGCTTTGACACGCACGACACCCACCACGCCATCGGAGCCTTCACGGCCGATCCCAGTGGAGCCATCATGCTCTGCGAGGGCGTCTTCCTCCACTCCAACGTCGAAACCCCGTACGGCCC
>JAGRPD010000245.1 GCA_020439875.1 Verrucomicrobiales bacterium | reverse complement strand
TGCTCCAGAAACTTTATCAGAGAAACAACACGCCACTCCAGCCCCCCGTGGCACCGCGTTTCCAACCGGTGACCCGTGCCAGCGGTTTCCAACCGCCCGGCCTTCTCCGCACCCCACCACCACAACCTCACATATCATCCAACGGACTCGTGATCTCCCCACGCATCGCCTTAGCGAGCTGAGTGTAAATCTCCGTCGTCCGCACGTCCACATGCCCGAGGAGCTGCTGGATGTTGCGGATGTCCACCCCGCGCAGGATCAGGTGCGTGGCAAAGGAGTGTCTCAAAACATGCGCCGTCACCCGCTTCGTCAGCCCGGCCATCTTCTCGGCCCGCGCCAGCTCGCGGGAGATGTTGATGTCATTGACATGATGCCGGCGCTGGATGCCGCTGCGTGGGTCCACCGAGAGGCTGGGACTGGGAAACAGCCAAAACCACTCCCAGCTCTCCGCTGCCGCCAGGTGCTTCATCGCCATCGCATGAGGCAGATAGACGCCAGCCAGTCCGCTCGCCCGGTCCTGTTTGTGGATCAGCTCGATCCGCGCTCGATGTTCCACCAGCGGCTGTGAGAGGACCTTGGGCAGCGTCACCATGCGGTCTCTATCGCCCTACCCTCCGCGCACGGTCACCGTGCCTCCATTCAGGTCCACATCCTTGACCTTCAGGGCCAGTCCCTCCGCCACTCTCAGGCCACAGCCGTAGAGCAGCTTGCAAAGCAGGCCCGCATCTCCTCTCACCGCCTGATTCTGGGAAGAGGCCGCCAGTTTTCTATCCACGGCCAGATTCGTCAGAAATGCCTCCACCTCCCCAGCTCCCATTTCCGCCGGATGGCGCATTCTTCCCGCCGTCTGCGCATGGAAATGAACGTAGCGCCGGTACCACTGGACGTATGTCTCCTCCGTGCGGGGAGAGTACTGTTTCAGGCGGAGCACCCCGCGCAGTTTGTCCTCCAATCTGGGTTCAGATGTGTTGCTCATGAACACTTCCAATATCCATTATTTGAACGATATTCCACTTTTTCCTGCCCGAGTACGTATTAGAGGGTAAAAACAGCAACATGCAGCCAAGAGCCCGTGATATTTCCACAAATTCGTCAGCTATAAAGGTGCTGACAAACCTCGTAATCCGTGCATGATCCTCAATGTTCGTCCAAGAAACGTAGCCCCTCGACCCAACAACAATGAGCCAGCCGCCCCCGATACAACAACCACGCAAAGGCTGCTTCGGATGTTCGGGCGGCTGCCTGAAGATCCTCGGGGTCGGATTCATTGTAATGATGCTGCTTGGTTTCGTTATGCGGCATTTCGATCAGCAGAGCTTTGAGAGAGATCGCACCAAGATCATGGCAGACATGAAGGCTGCCAGTGACGCAGCCGATCACTCGAAGGTTGTCGAGATTGGTCGTCGGTATGAATCCGTCGCAGACTACGAGTTCAAGAAGCTTTACGAAGCCTCTAAATCTGTGCTCGATGCTGAGGCCGCCAAGAAGTCAGCAGAAGAAGCGAAGAAGCAGGCCGCTACGTCTCCCCGCCGAACAGCGGCTGGCGGGCACATTATTAACGGGGATAGTTGGTTTGGTGCGAGTTCCAAGGAGCTTTTCGAGAAGCTTGTTCAGTATTCAGTTCAGGGAGACAGCGCCGCTTTTGGGAAATTGATGACTGCCGGGTTATTGACCGGAGAGACGACCATGTTTAAGAACGGAGAAGAGGTCTTGCTCGCCGATACCGCGATTTTTTCCGGCATGATTAAGGTTCGTCGAAAGGGCGACACTCAAGAATACTGGACCAACATCGAGGCGACCAAATGAACCAACAACGGGACGAACAAAACGGATGCAGGCAACGGCTCGAAGGCGATCTGTCGTGTCAGCAACGTCTTGCGCTCGCCGTCGCCTGATCCGAGACGTTCGCCTCAAAAATGAAGACTCCACTGAAGGTGTCGAGAATCCCGATTGAGCGACTCTGGCGAGGCTCTGAGTGGATAGATGCTTCGCGAGACCGTTTCCTGACACCCGATGAGACGAGGGCTATGATTGGAGACGAGACAATTCCCATTGCGGTCGCTTCGATCATGTCACCAATGCACTGGCCGACGAATCGGGAGCGATATGAGAACTGGGACTCCATCAAGCCGTTGTTGCTCGACGGAACCAAAGATGAGTGGATCACGGATCAGCATCAATTCTACGTCGCCTCAGTCTGGAATTCGGAGGCCAGCGATTATTTACTGTTCGAGCATCACCACTAAAATCAAAGGCGAACAAGGCGTCGATCCTAACGCCTGACCCGCCGCGAGTCGAAAGTTTCATGACCATTCAAACATCAACACCACAGTCGGAGCGCGCCCTCGGTCAGGCGTAGGATGACTCGGACGCGGCAAAAAAATAAAGTATCCTTACACCGATGCCAAAACTCAAACGAATCATCTTCACCCTGATTGTAGCGGCCTCACTCTTCTTTGGTGTTTTGGTTGTCCTGCGAATGGGCGGCATGTCTGAACCGCAGTTAGAGCAGGAGCGTGCGTTCAGACGCCAGAACCCCGCCGCAGATCTTGGGGTTGGCAGTCCAGCTCCTTCAAGCCCTGCGGTTCAAGTGCCTCCGCCCGCTCCCGTAGTGGTGCTGAAAGAGATGGATTCACCAGATTCTTCCCATCCAGTGGAACGTGCCCTCGCAAGTGGCATCATTTTCGATTCGCGAATAGAAAAGACTGGCGTAGCAAACCAGTGGATTCGCACGCGGCTTGCTAAAACGGAGGCTCAGCCGCGATTGGTGCGTGTGGTTGAGTTGTGGAAAGTGGATCCCATCACGCGACAAGCAACGTCATTGAGCCGTGAGATGTTTCTCGCTGACCAATTAATTCTAAAAGCGGCACCGGAGGTTAAGGAACTGCAATTGCGGCGTAGTTTGGCGGCATTGGACATGTTTCTCGACAGTCCAGTCGCTGATGGAGTTTTCCGCGTTCGCTTAGGAGAAGCCTCTCTCGATGCCGTGCCGGAAGCCTTGAAGGTTCTCGCGAGACATCCGGAGTTTGCGGAATCGGCCGAGCCGGATGGCGTAGGCTTTGGCGGTGGAACGCCGAATGACGCGCGTTTTTCCGAGCAATGGGGCCTTCACAATACGGGACAACTCGGAGGTGCCATCGATGCCGATGTCGATGCGCCGGAGTTTTGGGACATCATTGGGAGCACGCCGGGCATTGTGATCGCCGTCCTTGATTCGGGCCTGAACTTTACACATCCCGACCTCCAGGGCGTCGCGTGGATCAATCCCGGCGAGATTACTGGCGACGGCATTGACAACGATTCCAGCGGCAAGATCGACGACATCAATGGCTGGGATTTCGTCAACAACTACAACAACCCGACTGACGACCATGGGCATGGCTCCAACGTAACCGGCATCATCGCGGCCAACCGGAACAACAGCGTGGGCATAGCCGGGATGCTCAGCGGTGTGCAGATTCTTGTCTGCAAGATCCTCAACTCCAGCAACAGCGGCACAACGTCTAACTTGATCGCAGCTGTAACTTATGCTCGGCAGCGCGGCGTGACGATTATGAATCTCTCGCTTCAAAACTACCCTTACAGCAGCACACTGAACACCGAATTCACAGCGTGCGAATCCGCAGGAATTCTGCTTAGTATTTGCGCAGGTAATCAAGGAGTCAATAACGACACCACGCCGAACTATCCAAGCAGCTAT
>JAGRPD010000244.1 GCA_020439875.1 Verrucomicrobiales bacterium | reverse complement strand
GGTCAGGCGAACGCCCAGAGGAACCCCACCCCCAGTCGCTCCAGCCGCCGCGCATTGTCCGGCTGATCATGCGCCATCGGCACCACCAGCTGCGGCACCCCCGCCGCCAGTGCCTGAGATAGCGTGCCAATCCCGCCGTGATGCACCATCGCCGCGCAACGGGGCAGCAACTGACTGAACGGCGCATAAGTCACCGCCAGCATCTCAGGCGGCAACGGCTGTAGCAGCTGATCCGGCTCCCGCGTCAGCAGCAACCCCGCACGTCCCAGCTGTTTCAAAGCCGCCACTCCCTCTGCAAAAAACGCCTGCGCCTGCACATTCGCACTGCCCGCCGTCAGCAGCACCGGAGGTGCCGCCTCGTGGCACGCCAAAAACGCCTCCACCTCGGGAGCCAACACCGCATCCTGAGCCAGATCCTCCAGGGGAAAGGGCATTTGCAACAGCGGCTGCGGCCAATCGGGCTGGGGTGCTGCCCACCACTCCGGAAATAGCACCATCACCCCATCGGGCGAGTCCCACCACTCACGGAAAAAACTTCGGGGTGGACGCACGCCCAGATGCCGCGCCTCATCCCGCAACCGCCGTCCCGCAAAGAAATCCAACGGATTCGGCCCGTGATCAAACAACCAGCGCCGCACCCTCACGGGCAAAACCCGCAGCAGCCGATCCAGAGCGGGAAGCACCAAAGGCGGCTCATACGCACTCACCATCACGGCAGGTTGCAAATGTACCGTCACCAAGGGCAATCCCAGCGCCTCTCGCGCCAACCGCGCACCAAAAGCCAGCACGGATCCCAGCAGCCGCGCCGGCTCACGATCATCCTCCACCACCGAACGGATCGCCTCCAAATACTCCCCCGCCACCCCCGCCGAATGCTCAAATACCGCCTTTGTCCCCCACCCCATCTGCCAGATCCGCGGATCTCGCATGATCCGCTCCAGTTCCGCCTCATTTCCCACCCCAACAAAATCCAGCCCCGCGCCCCGCACCGCATCGGCAAAAATTTGCGCCGTCACCAGCGTCACCTCATGCCCCGCCTCCCGAAGCCGCCGCCCAAGAGCAATGAAGGGAAACACGTCTCCCGCACTCCCCACCGGCGTCAAAATCCAACGCATGTCGCAGCTCGATCAATCTCCCGTTCAAAACGGCCACCGAAACGGCACCCCCGCAATCAGCTTCGATTGCGGATAGGACGCGATCCTCACCTGATTGCCCGAATTTCCACTCAGCAACCAAACCCGATCTCCCTGCAGCGCATGGAGAAATCCAATGTGCCCCGAAGACCCCGCCGCAAGCGGCTGCAGCAGCACCAAACACCCGTAGTAAGGAGCCACCGGACGCCCCCAGTCAAACCAATCCGCCGCCCGCCCACTGCCACGATGCGGATAACCTGTCATCTTCAAACACCAATTGGTAAATGCCGCGCACCAGCTCGTCTCGTCGGGCCCCTGAATGTTCACGCTCGCCAGATAGGCCAAAATGCGCGGGTTATCCCCGTGCGGCCACTCGGAGACACCGATCTCCCCGATCGCCGCCTGCATCCATGGCGGCGTCAGTGGCGCAGCGGCCGTCACCATCTCCCCCACCTGCAAAACCTGCCCCGGAAAAATCAGCTGGCATTGCGTCGGGCTCCAGCACAGCCCCGGATTGAGCTGCATGAAGGCCGTCATACTCAGGCCAAACTTCGCCGCAATTTTCGACGGCGTATCACCAGACTGCACCACGTAGCTCGACATGGCGGTAATCTCTCCCTCACCGCCTCCCAGCGCAACCCTTTTAAAAAAGCCGAGCGCTCCGCAAAGAGCCCAATCAACCGCAGCCGAGAACCACACCAAAAGAGACATTCTGTCCCTCAAAACCCGTCCCCGCTCCCTCCCCAAATGCCTCATTCCCCTCCCTTTTTTACAACTTCAAGACCCCCAAAACCTCGCAAAATCAAGCAAAGTAAACTGTGTATCTGCAACACAGTTTACTTTTCACCCCACTCCGTCCCGACCCTCCGCGGCGATTTTCAGACACACTCCGCTCATCTCCCACGTTGCCTCCTCCGACCGCTGCGCCTATATCCTCTCCCTCACCCATGAAAACCTACCGCCTCAACCGCCTCTTCAACGCCAAGTCCGGACGCTGCTTCGACGTCGCCGTCGATCACGGATTCTTCAACCAGCCCGGCTTTCTCCAGGGCATCGAGGACATGCGCCAGGTGGTGAAGACGCTGGTCGATGCCGCGCCCGATGCCATCCAGCTCACGGTCGGCCAGGCCCGCCACCTTCAGGAGATCCCGGGTCGCGAGAAACCCAGCCTGGTGCTGCGCACCGATGTGGCCAACATCTACGGCAAGGAACTGCCCGAGAGCCGGTTTAGCCTCATGATTGAGGACACCATGCTGCAGGCCGTGCGGCTCGACGCCGCCTGCGTCTGCGTGAATCTTTTCCAAATCCCCGGCGCACCCGAAGTCCACGCCCAGTGCGTGGAAAACATCCTGGCCCTCAAACCCCAGGCCGATTTCTACGGCATGCCGATGATGGTGGAGCCGCTGGTTTTTCAACCCAATGACCAGGCGGGCGGTTACATGGTGAACGGTGATCTCACCGCCATCATGCACCTGGTGCGGCAGGCGGTGGAGCTGGGTGCCGACATCATCAAGGCCGATCCCACCGACGATGTCTCGCTGTATCACAAGGTCGTCGAGACGGCGGCGGGCATCCCGGTACTGGTGCGCGGCGGCGGGCGCGTGAGCGATGAGGAAATCCTCAAGCGCACGCAGGGCCTCATCGAGCAGGGCGCGGCGGGCATCGTCTATGGCCGCAACGTCATCCAGCACCCCAACCCCAAAGGCATCACCCGCGCGCTGATGGCCATGGTGCACGATGGTGCCAGCATCGCGGACGCGCTGGCGATGATTTGAGGCATTGCGAACTGATCCCGCCTGAATTAGTTTCGACGCCATGGCTCTGGACGAACTCATCGCCGAAGTGCTTCAGCTCCCCCGCGAGCAGCGTGAATTGGTCGCCGAAGCAGCATGGAGCACGATCGACCACGGCCTGGATGAAGCACCGCCTTCCCGGCATGCCTCGGAATCCGAAGCGATCAAGGCTGTTTTGGAGCAGCTTCGCACCTCGAAAAACGAATCGTCCGGCATGATCCCGGAAGAAGAGCTGCTTGCGGAGCTTCGTCAGTTGACCGCATGAAGATCGTCTTCGGTGATGACGTAGCTTGTGATCTGAAACAGGCGGTCTGCTACTACCGAAAAGGCGGGGCCGACTTGGCCGCACGATTTTTGTCCGCCTATCAAAGCTCCCTCGATTCACTGCGGTCCCATCCATTCAAAGGCCCCGTGGTGGAGGAACCGGTGCGCCGAGTTTTGATTCCCAGATTCCCGTACGCCCTTTACTATTTCGTTGAGGGAGACACCATTTGTGTGGGTGCACTAGCCAGCACATGGCGCGATGCGACACACTGGCGCGAACGTTTTGACTGAATTTCATGAAAACCATCGGTATCGGAATCATTGGCGGCGGCCTCATGGGCCGGGAAATGGCGAGTGCCTTCGGGCGCTGGTGCGCGCTCACAGATGTGGAGGTGCAACCGCAGCTCGTGGCGGTGGCGGACCTGGTGGAGCCGGTGCGCGAGTGGTTCCGCCGCATCCCGAGCTGCACCCAGATCACGGCGGACTACCACGAGCTGCTGGCAAATCCGGCGGTCGATGTCGTCTATGTGGCTGTGCCGCACCACCTGCATGAGGCGATCTACCTCGACGTGCTGAAGGCAGGCAAAGACCTGTTTGCCGAGAAGCCGTTCGGCATCGACCTCGCTTCCTCGCGCCGCATTCTCGAGGCCTGCCAGTCTTCGGGCCGTTTCGTGCGCTGCAGCTCGGAGTTCCCCTTCTTCCCCGGCGCGCAGCGTGTGCTGCAAGAAGCCCAATCAGGCCGACTCGGCCGCGTGCTGCAGGTGGTGTCCGGCTTTCACCACAGCAGCGATCTCGACGCCACCAAGCCCGGCAACTGGAAGCGCTTCTCGAAAAGCTGCGGGGAGATCGGCGTGCTCGGCGATCTCGGCATGCACGCCTGCCATCTGCCGTTGCGGCTCGGCTGGAAACCCGCGCGCCTCTTTGCCCAGCTCCAAAAAGGCCACCCCACGCGGCCCGACGGCAAGGGTGGCACGGTGGCATGCGACACCTGGGACAACGCGCTGCTGCACAGTTGGATTCGAATCGGTGAAGACGACGTGCCGATGCGCCTGGAGATGAAGCGCATGGCTCCGGGAGAGACCAACACCTGGTTCTTTGAAGTGCTCGGCACCGAGGGCGGCGCGCGCTACAGCACGAAGGAGCCGAAGACGCTGTGGCTGTTTGAAAACGGCAAGGAGCAGTTTTGGCGGCGCACCGACCTGGGCTTTGGCATGCCGTTCAAAGCGGTCACCGGAGGCATCTTTGAGCCCGGTTTCCCCGATGTGATCCAGCAAATGTGGGCCGCCTTTCTCAGCGAGCGCAACGGCACCCTGGCGGACCGCTTTGGCTGCGCCACCCCGGAGGAAGCCGTCGCCTCCCAGGAAATCTTCGCCGCCGCGTTGCGCTCGCAGGCGGAGGGCAGCGTCGTCACGCTCGACTGATCCCCGCCCATGTCCGAATCCGTTCGTTCCGGCCTGCTCGCCGCGGGGAATTTCATCGTCGATCACGTCAAGATCATCGATCACTACCCGCAGGAAAACATGCTGGCCAGCATCCTGAGCCAGTCCTCCAGCAATGGCGGCGGCCCCTACAATGTGCTCAAGGACCTGGCCGCCATGCGGGCTCCCTTTCCGCTGGAAGCCTGCGGCCTCGTCGGTGCCGATGACCACGGCCGTTGGATTCGCAACGACCTGCGCGCGCACGGCATTGATGCCGCGCAACTGCACGAGACACCGGAGCGCGCCACCTCCTACACGGATGCCATGACCGTGGCCAGCACCGGCCGCCGCACCTTTTTCCATCAGCGCGGCGCCAATGCGCTGTTCGATGCCGGCCACTGCGACTTCAGCCGCACTCGGGCGAAACTTTTCCACCTCGGCTACCTGATGCTGCTCGACACGCTCGACCGCTTTGACGAAGCCGCCCCCGGCCGCACCCGCGCCTCCATCCTTCTTGAAAAAGCCAAAACCGCGGGGCTCGTCACCACGCTCGACATCGTCAGCACCGAGCATCCGCAGTTCAGCGAGATCGTGCGCAGCGCGCTGCCCTTCACCGATCACCTCCTGCTCAATGAGGCCGAGGCCGCGCGGGTCTTGCAGCGTGACTGCCCCGCCGACCAGCCCGCAGCTCTGATGCAGGCCGCGCGCGATCTTCTCGCCCTGGGTGTGGGCAGCACCGTCACCCTGCACACCGAGCACGGTGCGGTGGCCGTCACACGCGACGGCGAAGAGGCCGCGCAGCCCGCGCTGCAACTGCCGCCCGACTTCAGCCGCGGTGCCACCGGAGCGGGAGACGCCTTTGCCGCCGGTTACCTGCTGGGCCTTCACGATGACCGGCCGCTCGCGCACCGGCTCATGCTGGCTGTCTGCGCCGCCGCCCAGTCCCTGACCCATCCGGCCCCGTCCGCAGGGCTGGTGGAAATCAAGGAATGCCTCGCCCTGGCGCAGCGTTTTCCTTTCCGTTCCTTCAGCCTTTGATTCATTCGCCCAGCGCCTGAAAGACGCCGCGGCCCCACCCTGTAAACTCACCTGCCATGGGAATCCACCACACCACCCTCGGCACCACAGCCTTCCTGCTGGGTGCTCTTTTTTCGCCGCTTCACGCCGCCCAAACCGTCACCGAAAAGGTCAATCTCCTCGACGTGATCCGCGCTGGAGAAGTGGACTATCACATCAATCCCGATGCCGATGTGCATGACGATCCCAGCAAGGTCTTCACCTTTGCCGACGACGGCACGTTTCACATCAGCGGCTGCGGCTACGGCTACGCAGCCACCAAGCAGGACTTCCGCGACTACCATCTGGTCCTCGAGTTCAAGTGGGGCAGCAAGACCTGGGGCAAACGCGAAAAAGCCGCCAAAGACAACGGCATCCTCCTCCACGCCTACGGCCCGCACGGCATCTACGGCGGCAACTGGATGGCCAGCATCGAAGCGCAGATCATCGAAGGCGGCGTGGGTGACATCCTCGTCCTCAGCCCCAAGCTCAAAGACGGCACCGAACTCACCACCTCCGTCACGGCGGAAATCTCGCTCGACCGCGACAAGGAGAAAGTCTGGACGCCCGGCGCTCCCAGTCAGGTCGTCACCAAGGGCCGCATCAATTGGAGGGGCCGGGATGTCGATTGGGCCGACCGTGTCGGATTCCGTGGCAAGGACGATGTCGAATCCCCGCCGGGAGATTGGAACCGCATGGAAGTCATCGCCCGCGGAGACACGCTCGAATACTTCGTCAACGGAACCAAAGTGAACGCCGCCTTCGACTGCAAACCCAGCGAGGGCAAAGTGCTCATCCAGACCGAAGCCGCCGAAATGATCGTGCGGCGCTACGAGCTGTGGCCGCTGGACACCTTCAAGGAAAAATGGAATCCCATCCAGGCCAGCGGCGGCACCAATGTCTCCGTGCGCGACGGCCAGGACCACCCGCTGCCTCCCGAGGAGAGCCTCCAGCGCATCCAGCTCGACGGCCCCTACGAGGCCCAACTCGTCGCCTCCGAGCCACTCGTGTTTGACCCCGCCGAAGTCACCTGGGATGAAAAAGGCCGCCTCTTCGTCGCCGACATGATGGACTACCCGCTGGGACCGCCCAATGCCGGCGACCCGCCGCTTTCCCGCATCGTGGAACTCATCGATGACAACGGCGACGGCCGCATGGACCGCTCCGTCATCTTTGCCGATCACGTCGATCACGTCCAGGGCCTGCTCGCCTATGATGGCGGCCTCATCGCCACCACGCGCACGCAGATCCTCTACCTCAAGGATCACGACGGCGATGGCAAGGCCGATGAAAACCGTCCCCTCATCCAGGGCTTCAATCCCAAGCACTCCCAGCTCCAGGTCAGCGCCCCGCGCTGGGGTCCGGACGGCTGCGTCTATTTCAACAACGGCCTCAGCGCCGCCGAAATCTACCCCGTGGAGGAAGGCAAAACCTCCAAGGAAGCCATCAACATCGGCCGCACCAACTTCAAGTGGGACCCCAAGACCGGACAGATCACCCCCGTCACCGGTTACGGCCAGTACGGTGCCGCCTTTGACGACTGGGGCCACTACTTCTTTTGCTCAAACCGCAACCCGCTCATGTTCGCCGTGATGCCCTACCAGGACGTGCACCGCAATCCCCGCGCCGGCATCGCCACCGGCCTGCAAGACATCGCCCCCTTCGGTGCCGACACCCGCGTCTTTCCCCTGCAAATCACCCACACCACCGCCGACGCCCACGCCGGCACCAACACCGCCTGCAGCGGCATCGGCGTCTATCGCGGCTCGCTCATGCCCGAGCTGAAAAACAACGTGTTCGTGCCGGACCCCAGCGGCCAGCTCATCACCCGCTACCAGATCGAGCCCGACGGCGCGTCGTTGAAGGCCACCCGCGTCGGCAAGCACACCGAGTTCTTCCGCAGCAGCGACGAATGGTGCCGCCCGGTGAACTTCACCACCGGTCCCGATGGCGCCATCTACGTCTGCGACTTCTACCGCCGCTGGCTCGACCACGCCCGCTTCTTCCCCGAAGAATTCGTCAAAACCCACGACATGCGCCAGGGCGAGCACCACGGCCGCATCTACCGCATCGTGCCAAAGGGCACCGCCGCCACCGCCGCAGCGAACGGCTTTGCGCCCAGCGCCACCCAGCCCTTCGCCCTGCCCCTGCCCGCCGAGTCCCCCGCCCGCGCCACCTTCCTCCGCGTCCCGCAGATTTCCGATCCCGCCGAACTCGCCGCCATCCTCACCCAGCATGCCGATGATCCCTGGATGTCCAAAATGGTCGCCAGCGCCGCCAGTGGAAAAATGGGCCGCATCCTCAGCCTCCTGGGCGACGCCTTCTTCACCAAATACTCCGAAACCCGCACTCAAACCCTGCGCACCTTCGCCAGCGGCGCGCTCGCCGACGCCGATGCCCAGGACACCGCCAGCCTGCTGAGCCTGCTGCAAAAACAACCCGGCAAACTGCTCTGGTGGAAGCCCGCCCTGCTCCAAGGCCTCGCCAAACTCCCCAAAGGCCACCCCGAAGCCGCGCTGGAAATCGCCAAACTGATGCGCCGCGTCGAAGCCGTCATGACCGACGCCAAAGCCCCGCTCGATCAGCGGCTCGCCGTTTTGCCGTTGCTTTCCCAACGCCCCTGGAAGACCGCCGAACCCATTTTGAGAAAGCTCTTCACCGAGACCGAGATCTCCGGTGGCCCGTTGCGTGACGCCGCTTTGACCGCCCTCAAAAAATACCCCGCCACCACCAGCGCGCCGCTGTTGTACGATCTCCTCAAAGGCACCCAGCCCGAGCTGCGGCGCGAAGCCGTCAGCCTCCTCGCCGCCAACGCCGGCACCGTGCTCGATCTCTTCAAGCGCATGGTCGCCGGAGAAGTTTCGCCCGCGATGATCGATTCCGAAACCCGCTGGCGCTACCTGCGCAACACCGGAGAAATCGGCGAGCTGGCCAAGCAACTCTTCGACCAACCCAGCGAGGATCGCGCCACCGTCATCGCCACCTACATGGGCTGCGCCAGCCAGAAGGGCGATGCCGAGCAGGGCAAGCAAGTCTTCCTCCTCAACTGCTCCGCCTGCCATCGCGTCGGCGATCAGGGCGCGGATGTCGGCCCCTCGCTCTCCGACGTCAAAGTCAAGCCCCCCGAGGCCCTGCTCTCCGACATCCTCGACCCCAACCGCATGTTTGAAGCCCGCTGGAGCGCTTATCAGATCGATACCCAAGACGGCCGCACCCTCTCCGGCCTGCTCGATTCCGAAACCGCCGACACCGTCACCCTCAAGCTCATGGGCGGAGCCACGCAAACCGTCTCCCGCAGTGAAATCAAGACCTTCCAGCCGCTCGACCGCACCCTCATGCCCGTCGGCCTCGAAGCCGCCATCACCCCCGAGCAAATGACCCACCTGCTCGCCTTCTTGATGGGCAAGTAGATCGAACCTGCGCTGGAGGCAATCGGATCGAAAGCCTCACACCACCTCGAAGCGGTGGACCTCCAGCGCATTTTTTCCTGCCTTGAGGAGAGGGCGAGGCTCCGGTTGGGCAAAGCCGTTCAAATCCACCGCCCGCGCCCGGAACTCGTAGTGCCCAGGCTTCAATCCCCGTAGCTCCGCCCACCAAGAAATCATGCTGTAGCGCAGTGGCCAAACGGAAGGACGGCCCGTCGCCGGATCAAAACCCAGCACCTGCTGCGAGGATACACCCGTCGGCAAAACGCTTGCCCAATCGGCAGGCGGCTCCTCCAGTCGGCAGGGTTTCCAGGGGCCTCGCTGCAACGTTGCTTCATCGATCTCGTCCGACTCGGCTCCGACCCGCCGCAACCATCCCTCCACCCGCGCCACCCCCGAGAGGCCGCTGATCACTCGGCCCGTCACCACCACGTTGGCACCCGCTTCCACGCGCCCTTTCCCCGGATCGATGTAGGCCGCCGTCTTCAGAGGCGCATCGGGATCGTTGTTGCGATTGGCGTAAGTGTCATTGGCGCGGAAATCGTTGGTCAGGGAGATGCGCTGCAGCCATTTGATCGACTTGAATCCAAACGCCCAAGGCACCACCATTCGCACCGGTCCTCCGCGCTCCAGCGGGATCGGAGCCCCGTTCAGGCGATAGGCCAAAAACACCGGTGGGTCCCCCGGCAGCGTTTCCATCGCCTCCGAGTAGCTCAGCGAAGACTGAAAAAGCTGCTTGGGATCTTCATTGTGAAATCCCCAGTAATAGATCCGGCGGACATTGTGGAGCGGACCGCAGAGCCGCAACACCTCCCGCAGTGGCACCCCCTCCCACAGCCCCTGCCCCAAGGGCTCGGCGATGTTCAAACACTGCATCGCCTTCAAATAACGCACCGCGTGGTTCCTCCCCAAGTCCATCAGCATCGGCAAATCCAGCGCCGTGCCATCTGCCCTCAGCAATTGCCGTCCCAGCTGGGCAGGCTCGGTCACGACCGCATCCGTAAAATCATCCTCCACCACCTCCAGACGCCACGTCTCCGGCGTCAGCCCCGCCCGAATCAATGACTCCCCCGTCAGCGAGTGAGGTTTTGGTTTGCCGCGCGAGACATCGTAAAACGCCTCCGCAGGCGTCAACAGCGAGTGCAAAGCAGGCTGCGCCTCCGCCACAGTTTCCGCCGCCTCCGACCTGCCCGGCATCGAAATCGAAGCAGCCAGTGCCGCAGCCCGCAGCACATCACGTCGGGTGGAGAGAGAGGGGTGAGACGGCTCCATGACAAGAGATTTCCCCCCAAGTCTGTCACGCCCCATCTCAAAATGCACCCCAATCCTCTCGCCATTTTTGCAACTTCCAAGACCCCAAAACCTCGCAAAATCAAGGGATGCAAACTGTGTTTCTGCAACATAGTTGACTTTGCGGCATGACCTTCGGGGGGCGAATGGGTTATCGGATCACTTGAGCGATTCCAGGGGGATCACGGCCAGTTCGGCGCTGTTCAAATTGCCACCACGTCCACCGTTGTTGGAAAAACCCACGTAGAGTTTGCCCTTGTGCTCGGTGGCGCAGGGGTAGCTGAGGGCCGCCCGGGGGTTCGACTCACCCGGACCGGTGTGCTCGGCGTGGCGGATGACGAAAACCATGCTGAAGACATCCTCACCCGGCTCGCTGACGGCGATCGTGAGGGGTGAGCGTTTGCCACCGTTGTTCGCCACCGTGGTGCCCACGAGGTAACGCTGGCCCGTGCTCAGCCTACCCGCCGCAGGTTTGGAGGTGGCCATCGGCAGGTTGCTCTCCCCCATCGTGCTCCAGGTGCGCCCCGAATCGCTGCTCTTCGCCGCGAGGGCGAGCGCTTTGCCGCCATAGCGCGCCATGCTGACCACTTCGGACCCCTCAACGACGACAGCAGACTCGCCCCACATTTTCATTCCGGGGTGAACTGGGATGGAAACGTAATCCCATCGGGAAAAATCATTGCCATGACTGATGGCGACTGCGGCGGGAAACGTCCCCTCACTGGAAAACGGCCCTGCACTGATGCCCGGCATGATCCAGTTTCCGTCCGTCATAGGAATCGGCTGATTCATCGCCCAAAAGCCCTGCTCCACCACAATCCCCATCTTTTCCCAAGCTCCCGTCGCCTCATCCAATCGATAGGCGCGAGTGTGAATCCCCTCCATGTGATTGCGGTAGGCTCCGTGAAAGGCCCACAAAAGACCCTGGTGCGACAAAAAGACCCCGTGACTGACGGCCAAATTCTCCTCTGGCCCGTCATCGATCACTTTCAGGTCCCCCCAAGTGCAACCTCCATCCTCACTCACGCGATACTGCGCCTCCTCCGTCACCGTGTTTTCCGCCCCTCGGTTGTGTCCGATTGAGGCATACAAGCGTCCCTTGTGCCAAGCCAAGCCCACGCCATGGAGGAAGGTGTAGCCGTCGCTCGGCTTGTCCCATCTTTTAATCACGTGAAATTCCACCCCTTTGAGCAGAGGCAGCTCCTTGGCTTCGCCGAGTTTCGCCGTCTCATCCCAAAGAGGAAAGTCGATGCGCTTGGATTTCGGCAACTCATGCGTGGCCGCCACGGGATGAAACGTCTCTGCGACCTCCGTTGCCGACCACGCCCGTGAATCGATCACCACCTCATCCAACGCGCCGTGGAAAAGCTGCCGTAGCCTTCCCTCATCAAGGATGCCCCCCAGTGTGATCGACGCTGCCGTCGTGGAGAGGGGCTGCGCCAGGGGCACCTCGCCGGAGCGTTTTCCATTCAAATACAACTCCGCTCGCCCGACTGAAACCACCAGAGTCACCCGGTGCCAATGGCCCGGTTGCAGAGCTTTATCACTGGAGAGAGTGACCCACCTACCCTGCCAAAGATAGGCCCGCAAATGACCGTCGGGCTCGATGATCAGCCCCCACTGACGCTCCCCGCGCGCGTAACGGTTCTTTCCCATCAGCATTTGCTGGGAGCCCCCGATCTCATAGGGATTGAACCACAGAGAGGCCGTGAAAGGGACGTCACCAAGCGACGCTGAACCTTGCAGCTCGATCAACGAACCTCCGTCCAACATCCGCGACTTCCCCTTCACCCCCGGTGCCACAATGGCAGAGCCGTGAAGGCCGAGCCCGCTCTCCGTCTCCAGTGACCAATGCCCCGCCAGCGCAGAGCCAATCCACAGCAAAACCGAAGCGAGAACGAGATGAAACTTCATGGGAACAAGGGCTCAGCCGAGCATACCTTGCCGCCCCTTCCGCTCAAGACTTCCCTCCAAAGTTTGAAGCGGCATTTTGGATCTGCCACCTTCTCCCTGACGCCACATCGGGCCAACCAGTAGCTGCGATCCTCCATGCACCTCTCCCCATCGGCTAGCGATGGCGACGACACAAAAGGCCAATGACCGAGAGGAGAAACAGCGACATGGAAGAGGGTTCCGGAACGAGCGAAACGTCAAACGTCAGCGTGTCCGTATTGATGGCGTCGAGGGTGCTCGGTACGGAGTAGGTGAAAGAGAAACTTCCCCCCGTCGTCTGATTCGCTGGGTTCATCGCGGCATTGAGCGCCCAGGTGTTGTGGAGCGCTGTCGAGTTTGGCCACCCTGCCGTGGCGTGGCTGCCTGTGTTTGCGATGACGGAGCCTAGGTCTGGGACGGACGCACCGTTGGTTCCGTTTTGACTGTCCAAAAAGAAGTCCGTTCCATAAATGTCGTCGATCACCACCACTGCGCCAGTTCCGTCCGTCGTGATGTTGGAGAAGGTTGGATTGGCGAGGGCCGTAGTGGCGGTGGAAGAGGAATAAACACTGATCCCGAGCAGCACGGATCCGGGATTGGGCGTCACTTCGACCAACCACGATGCTTCGTAGCTCGAGGCCGCGTTTGGAGATTGCGTTTCGCGCTGATAAAAATTCAGGAAGTCTTGAGGACCAGCACTCAAGGAATAAACCCCCGCAAATTCAAATCCCGTGAGCGATTCGAGTGTGATGGAAATGGTGCCTTGAATCCCCCCTCCATACAACACGTCGGCCGTGTACACGTTGGGAGAAGGGTTTGCCCAGTTATCAAACATGGATGCACTGTATGAACCAGGGGTCTGAGCCTTGAGGGAGAGCCCTCCCAGCGTGCTGAGACCGAGCATCAGCATCATGCGACCAAAAGCGGTGTGTTGTGTTTTCATCGTGGTGCGATCGTGAGAGGTTTCGGGCCGCGAAGCAGTCCGTGGATACGCGAACGGCATAGACCAAACCAAGAAACAGATCAAGCTCTAAATTATGGTATTTCTTATTTTTATATTTTCTATCGCCGTATTTTCTTTCTCTCCCCTGACCTTCCGCATCCAAGTCTGGGATCGGGAAGCGATACGCCGCTAAAAATCCCGTTGACCCAAACCAGATTGCCATCATTTTATCGACCCCCACGCCCTGGAGAAAGCGCTGCGCCTCTTCAGCCTCACGTGGGCCTTTGCCCCCCATGAAAAGCGAGACGCATCCCACCACTTTCGAAACCACCATCACCTGCACTTGCGGGGCGGTCTATGACACGGTGTCCACCGTGGAAAACCTGAAAATTGGCATTTGTGCTGCCTGCCACCCCTTCTTCACGGGTGAGACTCGCTTCGTCGATACCGCCGGACGTGTGGATAAATTCGCCAAGCGCTACGGCTCCACCGCCGCGCGCCGCACCAAGCCAAAGCTCGCCCCCAAGGCCTAGTCACGTTGTTCCTTTGAGAAAACGGTGCCAGCGCCTCCGAGGGCGCGGCACCGTTTTTTGTTTGGGGTTGGATGTACCATCTCCATCCCCCTTTTCTCCGAATCGATTGTTCCCCGCTCCGACCTCTGACTCATGGATTACTCACCCGTCATCGCTGCCAAGCGCTCCCGCTTTGCGGAACTGGAGAACGCCATCTCCCAGCCGGGATTTTTTGACGATCCTAAAGCGAGTGCGGGTCCGCTGCGGGAGCATCGTACGCTGCAGCGGCTGCTGGCGGACTGGGCGTCGTTTCAAAAATGCGGTCAAGATCTCGATGAAGCCCGCGCTCTGGCTGCGGCGGAAGATGAGGACATGGCGGCGATGGCGCGGGAGGAAATGCCGGAGCTGGAGCAACGGCTGGCCGAGCTGGAGACCTCCGTGCAGGTCAGCATCCTGCCGCCGGATCCCTTGGAGGGGCGCGACGCCCTGCTGGAAATCCGCGCCGGAACGGGTGGGGATGAGGCCTCACTCTTCGCTGCCGATCTGCTGAGGATGTACTCGCGTTTTGCGGAGAATCGGGGTTGGAAGATCGAGGTCCTCGAGACCAGCTCGTCGGAAGTGGGCGGTTTGAAGGAGGTGGTGGCCAAGGTGTCCGGTGAGGATGTATTTCGTGTGCTGAAGTATGAGAGTGGCGTGCATCGCGTGCAGCGAGTGCCAGCCACCGAGACTCAAGGTCGCATCCACACCTCCACCGCCACCGTGGCCGTACTGCCTGAGGCGGAGGAAGTGGACCTCGAATTGAAGATGGATGAGATCCGCATCGAGGTCTGCCGCGCCAGTGGCAATGGCGGTCAAGGCGTCAACACGACCGACTCCGCCGTACAAGTCATGCACCTACCCACCGGCACCATCGTGCGCTGTCAGGACGGTCGCAGCCAGCTCAAGAACAAAGAGAAAGCTCTCACCATCCTGCGTTCTCGGTTGCTGGAGCGGCGGCAACGGGAGGAGGCGGCCAAATACTCTGCCCATCGCCGCAATCTCATCGGCTCCGGCGGGCGCGAGGAAAAAATTCGCACTTACAACTACCCGCAAAATCGCATCACCGACCACCGCATCGACCTGACGCTCTACAACCTCGATCAAGCCATGGAAGGCCGGATCGAAGACATCACCGACTCCCTGCTGGCCAGCGACTTGCAAGAACGCCTCGCCGAGGCCGGGCTCAACTGAGTCTCCCCCACCTCCCCTCCTTTCTCCGCGCATGAAGACGCTCCTCGAGACCCTGACGGCCGGTGCCGCCTACCTCGGGAAGCACGGCGTTCCCGAGGCACGGCTCAACATGGAGCACCTACTGGCTCACGTCTTGGAGTGCCGCCGGCTCGATCTCTACCTGCGCTTCAATGATCCCGTCTCCGACGCCGATCTGGAGGCCCTGCGGCCCCTGACGCGCCGCCGTGCTGAGGGCACGCCGCTGCAGCATCTGCTGGGCACGGTGGAGTTCGCCGGATTGGAGCTGGTCTCCGATCATCGCGCTCTCATCCCCCGGCCCGAAACTGAGCACTTGGTGCAGCATTTGCTGGAGACCAGCTCTCCGCCTCCCGCCGAAGTGCTCGATGTAGGCTGCGGCTCTGGCTGCATCGGCCTGTCGCTGGCGCATCATTGGAAAGAGGCGGGCTCGCGGGTGACGCTGGTCGATGTCTCCGAGGAGGCGCTGGATCTCACCCGCCTCAACGCCTCCCGGCTCGGGCTCGACGCCGTACGCATCGTGCGGTCCGACTTGCTGGACCGGATCGATGGCAGCTTCGACCTTATCGTCAGCAACCCACCTTACATTCCCTCGGGGGAAATCCCCAGTCTGTCGCGCGAGGTGCGGCAGGATCCGCACCTTGCCTTGGATGGAGGTGCGGACGGCCTCGACCTCGTGCGGCGGCTGCTGCCCGAGGCGATGCAGCACCTAAAACCCTCTGGCAAGCTGGCCCTGGAGCTGGGACACGATCAGGCAGATGCCGTCCAGGCCCTGGCTCAAGCTCTGGATTTTCGCGACATCGAGGTCCTCCCCGACTGGGCTGGTGTGCGCAGATTCGTCCTTGCCACAGCCCCCGCGCCCTCTCCCTTACCCCCTACCTCAATTAACTGATGGAAAAACTCATCGTCCACGGCGGCCAGCGTCTGACTGGCTCAGTCCAGATCAGCGGCTCGAAAAACAGCGCGCTGCCAATCCTCGCAGCCACCTTGCTCACGGCTGAGCGCTGCACCATCCGCCGCGTGCCCGATCTCTCAGACACCAACTACATGCTGCGCATCCTCGGTGAGCTGGGAGCCGACTTCGAGCGTGCCTCAGGCGTGGCCACCATCAGTGCCACCGACATTCACCCCGACGCTCCCTACGATCTGGTGCGGAAAATGCGCGCTTCCATCTGTGTGCTCGGCCCTTTGACCGGTCGCTTGAAAAAAGCCCGTGTCTCGCTGCCGGGCGGTTGCGTCATCGGAGATCGCCCCGTGGATCTGCACCTGCGCGGGTTGGAAGCACTGGGAGCAAAGATCACTGTCGATGGCGGTGACATCCTGGTGGATGCCAGTGAAAAAGGCCTCACCGGAGCGCGCATCAACCTCATGGGCAAACACGGCTCCACCGTGCTCGGCACCGACAACGTCATGATGGCTGCGACTCTGGCCCGCGGCACCACCATCATCGATGGAGCCGCCGCCGAGCCTGAGGTGAAGGATTTGGCCGACTTCTTGATCGCCATGGGAGCCCGCATCGAAGGCGCAGGCACCAACCGCATCACCATCGAGGGCGTCGAGGAACTGCACGGCGTGGATCACACCGTCATCCCCGACCGGATCGAGGCCGGCACCTTCCTCGCCGCTGGAGCCATGCTGGGAGATCGCGTCACCCTCAACCGGGTGCAGCCCGCACATCTCCAGGTGGTGCTCGACGAGCTGCAAAAATGCGGTTTCCCTCTGGAGATCGGGACCGAGAGCATCACCATTTCGGCAAATCCCGATGCCCGGGGCTTTGATCTCACCACCCAGACCTATCCCGGTTTTCCCACCGACATGCAGGCACAGTTTTGTGCACTCGCCTGTGCGGTGCGGGACGCCAGCTCGCTGACGGAGACCATTTTTCCCCAGCGTTTCATGCACATCGCAGAAATGAAGCGCATGGGTGCTGACATGGACTTGCAAGGAGCCACCGCCCGCGTTCGCGGCGGCAAGCCCCTCAAAGGAGCGCGCGTGATGGCCTCAGACCTGCGCGCCTCAGCCGCACTGGTGCTGGCCGGATTATTGGCCTCTGGTGCCACGGAAATTCACCGCCTCTATCACATCGACCGCGGTTACGAGCACATCGACGACAAGCTAGCTGGGCTCGGCGCGCAATTGGAACGCGCCAAAGACATCTAACTCCCCTTCACTCCGTTTTACTCCTCTACCCCCTTTTTCATCATGGCACTCACGACTCCTCTCCAAGACGCAATCAACGCCCAAATCCGCAACGAACTGCAGGCTCACTACAACTACCTGGCGATGAGCATTCACTTCGATCGCACCGCCTACGCAGGCTTCAAAAACTGGTTCCGCCTCCAGGCCGCCGAAGAGTACGGTCACGCCATGAAATTGCTCGATTACCTGAGCGATCGCGATGCCACCATCCACCTCGGCGACCTGACTCAGCCGCCCACCGAGTTTGGCTCTCACCCCATCGAGATTTTTGAACTCTCGCTGGCTCAGGAGCAGAACGTCACCCGGCAAATCAACGATCTCTACGCCCTGGCGCAGCAGGAAAAAGACTTCACCACCCTGCACTTCCTGTCCTGGTTCCTGCAGGAGCAAGTCGAAGAAGAAGCCTCCGTCACCGAGATGATCGACCGCCTCAAGCTCGTCGGCAATGACCCCGCCGGGCTGCTGCAAATCGACGCCGAAGCCGGTAGTCGCGCCTCTGCCACCACGCTACCCACCCCGCCCACCGGTGGAGCCGCAGGTGCCTGATCCATCGAACCACTCTTCAGCGCATGGCCACTCCCATCAAAGCTGCCGTCGTCGGTGCCAGCGGATACACCGGCATTGAATTGCTGCGCCTCATCCTGCGGCACCCAGGCATCGAACTCAGCGTCGTCACCTCACGCTCCCTGGCGGGCACGACCTTGAGCACCGCCTTCCCACGGCTGCGCCACGTGGGCAATGCCGATCAGCTGAAATTCACCGCGCCAGACGCGGACGCCATCCAGGCATCGGGAGCCCAGGTGGCATTCCTCGCCCTGCCTCACGGCACCGCCGCCGAGTACGCCACCGCCCTGCTGCAGCGCGGCCTGCGGGTGATCGATCTCAGCGCTGACTTTCGCCTGCGCAGCGCCGAGCTGTACGCCGAGTTTTACGGCCACGCCCATCCCGCGCCCGAGCTTCTCGCCGAAGCCGTCTATGCCCTGCCTGAAGTGCGGGCAGACGCCATCCGGCAGGCTCAGCTCATCGCCTGCCCCGGCTGCTATCCCACCAGCATCTTGCTGCCCCTCATCCCCCTGTTGCGGGCCGGTCTGCTGGCGGACAGCGCCATCGCCGTCGCCAGCATGAGCGGAGCCAGTGGTGCTGGCCGCAAGGAGAGCATCCCACTGCTTTTCTGCGAAGTAAATGGCTCCGCCCGGCCCTACTCCGTGCCCACCCATCGGCATCTCAGCGAGATCGGTCAGGAGCTGGAAATCGCAGCGGATCGGCCCGTGCGCATCAGTTTTGTACCCCACATCCTGCCCATCCAAGCCGGCATTTGCTCCACCATCTTTGCCGACCTCGCCCCCGGAGTCACCGCTGACCAGATCGGCACCACGCTGGAGCGCGCCTACGCCGCCTCTCCCTTCGTGCGGCTGCTGGGTCGCAACGGATGTCCTGATACGAAAAACGTCGCGGGCACCAACT
The DNA here is from genome assembly GCA_020439875.1 of Verrucomicrobiales bacterium. Lineage (GTDB taxonomy): Bacteria > Verrucomicrobiota > Verrucomicrobiia > Verrucomicrobiales > Verrucomicrobiaceae > JAGRPD01. Next base: position 4,610 of record JAGRPD010000244.1, on the reverse strand, counting down.
TCATCGACATCGGCTGGTCCTGGGATGAACGGGCCAGCCGCCTCATCCTCCTCAGTGCCGAAGACAACCTCGGCAAAGGCGCCTCCTCCCAAGCGCTGCAAAACTTCAACCTCGCTTTTGGCTTCGAAGAAACCCTCGGTCTCCTCCAAGTCTAAAGGCTGCAAGTCCAAACGCCGACCTCGCGCCCTCCGATGAGCACTTCCTCCTCCAAGGTAAAACCCCTGCTCCCCGTTTTTCAATCCGTGCCCGGTGGCGTCACCGCCGCACGGGGATTCCGCGCCGCTGCCGTGGGATGCGGCATCAAAAACCCCGAAAACAAGCGGCTGGATCTCGCCCTCGTGGTCTCGGATTTCCCCACCCACACAGAGGCCGTCTTCACCACCAATCAGGTCAAGGCCGCCTGCGTCCGCGTCTCCGCCCAGCATCTGCGCGAGCCCGATACCCGCGCCATCATCGTCAACAGTGGCAACGCCAACGCCTGCACCGGCCCCCGCGGCATCACCGACGCGAAGGAGATGGCCAAACTCACCGCCGAAGCCGTCGGCTGCCGCATGCGTCAAGTCCTCGTCTGCTCCACCGGCATCATCGGCATGCCCATGCCCATGGAGCGCCTCCGCCCCGGCATCCCCGCCGTGGCGGCCGCCCTCCACGCCGAGGGCTCCGATGACGCATCCCGCGCCATCATGACCAGCGACACCCGGCCCAAGTCCGTGTCCATCGAAGTGCCCTGCGGAGACGGCAGCTATCGCATCGGCGGCATTGCCAAAGGGGCCGGCATGATCTGCCCCAACATGGCCACCATGCTCAGCTTCATCACCACCGACGCCAAACTCTCCCGAGATGATTTGAAGCGCGCCGTCCGCTACGCCGTGGACAAGTCCTTCAACCGCATCACCGTCGATGGTGATACCAGCACCAACGACACCGTCATCGTCATGAGCAATGGCCAGGCTGACGCCGCCTCCATCCGCCGTGGCTCCGAGGACGCCCACACCTTCCGCGAGGCTCTGCTCCACGTCATGCTCGAGCTGGCCAAATTGATCGTCGCCGATGGAGAGCGGGTCACCAAATTCGTCGAAGTCCGCGTCCGCAACGCCCGCACCGTCGCCGACGCCCGACGCGCCGCCGAGGCCGTCGCCAAGTCCCTCCTCTGCAAGTGCTCCTTCCACGGCAATGACCCCAACTGGGGCCGCATCATCCACGCCGTCGGCTACTCCGGAGCCCGCCTCCGGGAGGAACTCATCGACATCTACTTCGGCGGCCTCATCGCCTGCAAAGGCGGCCTCTCCACCACCACCCCGATTCAGGAGCTGGAAAAAGCCGTCTCGGAAAGGAACGTCTCCGTCCTCATCGACCTCAACCTCGGCTCCGCCAACTACATCGTCTATACCAGCGACCTCTCCGAGGAATACGTCGATTTCAACGCCAGCGAGTACTCCGCCGCCGTGCACGCCAAACGCCAGCGCGGCCTCGCCTGACCGCGACTGCCCACCTCGCGCCCGAGGTGGGCCCTACCCTCTCGCATCCATCATGTCATCCTTTGAAGCTCAGACTCAAAAAGCCGCCGTCTTGCTGGAGGCACTGCCTTACATCCAGTCCTTTCGCGGCAGCACCTTCCTGATCAAGGTCGGCGGCAGCGCCATGGAGGATCCCGCCGTGGTCGATACCTTCCTGCGCGACGTCGTCTTCCTCGAAGCCGTCGGCATCAACCCCGTCATCGTCCATGGCGGCGGCAAAGCCATCTCCAAAGCCATGCGCGAGAGCGGCCTGGAGGCCCGCTTCATCAACGGCCTCCGCGTCACCGATGAGGAAACCATCCGCATCGTCGAGCAGACCCTCGCCCGCGTCATCAACCCGGAAATCGTCAGCAAAATCAACGCATTCGGCGGCAAAGCCGTCGGCGTTCCCGGCACGGAAGTCTTCAATGGCCACACCATGAGCAGCGACCTCGGCTGGGTCGGCGAAGTCACCGACTGCCGCACCGGTCTCATCCAGGCCGCCGTCGCCGGCGAGTTCGTACCCGTCGTCTCCCCCGTCGCTCGCGACACCGCCTCCGGTCACACCCTCAACGTCAACGCCGACCTCGCCGCCTGCGCCCTAGCCACCCGACTCAAAGCTGAAAAGCTCATCTTTCTCAGCGACGTGCGCGGCGTCCTGCGAGATCCCACCGACGAATCCACCCTCATCCCCACCCTCGATGAAGCCGCCATCGCCGCCCTCAAAACCGACGGCACCATCAGCGGCGGAATGATTCCCAAGACCGACTCCGCGCTCGACTCCCTGCGCGGCGGAGTCGGCAAAGTCCACCTCATCGATGGCCGCGTCCCCCACGCCCTCATCCTCGAAATCTTCACCGACATCGGCATCGGCACCGAGATCCGGCTCTGATCCACGCCCTCTCCTTTCCCCCATGAGCACCCCCACCGCAGACACCTTTGACCCCGCCTGGATGGATCGCTACGTCCTGCCCAATTACGGCCGCTTTCCCGTCTGGATGGAGCGCGGAGAAGGCTCGTACTTGTGGGATCGAGAGGGCAAAAAATACCTCGACTTCGCCGGTGGCGTCGCCGTCTCCACCCTCGGTCACGCCCATCCCGAACTGGCCAGTGCGATCGCCGATCAGGCCCGCACCCTCATCCACGTCTCCAACTGGTATTGCATCCGCCAGCAGGCAGAACTCGCCCACCTCCTGGTGGAAAAAGTCGTCCGCCTCCCCGGCAAATGCTTCTTTTGCAACAGTGGCGCGGAAGCCAACGAAGGCCTCATCAAGCTCGCACGCAAATACGGCGTCGCCACACCCACGCCCGACGGCAGCCCCCGGCATGAGATCATCACCTTCAGTGGCTCCTTTCACGGCCGCACCTTCGGAGCCATGAGCGCCACCGCGCAGGAAAAAATCCACGGCGGCTTCGGTCCCATCGTACCGGGATTTGTCTATGCGCCTTTCAATGACATCGCCGCCCTCGAAGCCGCCATCACCCCGCGCACCGTCGCCATTCTGCTCGAGCCCGTCCAGGGAGAAAGTGGCATCCACCCCGCCAGCGCGGACTTCCTCCGCGCCGCCGCCCGTCTCTGCCGGGAAAAAGACCTCCTCCTCCTGCTCGATGAAGTCCAATGCGGCCTCGGGCGCACGGGCGATCTCGCCGGCTGGCGCTCCATCCTCCCCGGAGATGAGATCCAGCCTGACGCCATCAGCTGGGCCAAATCCATCGGAGCCGGCTTCCCTCTCGGCGGATTTTGGGTGCGCCAGCGCCCCCTCAGCAGCCACCCTGATCAGGCCCTCTGCGATCTCCTCGGCCCCGGCACCCACGGCACCACCTACGGCGGCTCCCCCCTCGCCTGCACCGTCGGCCTCACCGTCCTCGGCATCATCCTCCGCGATCAACTGCCCACCCGCGCCGCCAGCCTCGGCCAACGCATCGCCCGCGACGTCGCCGCCTGGCAGCACCCGCTGGTGAGTGACATCCGCGCTCATGGCCTCATGATCGGCTTTGAGCTGAATGCAGAGGCACTCCAGCACCATCCCGAAATCGTCGCCTCCGGCAAACCTGCCTCCATCTGGCTGGCTGCCCGACTCCTCGCCGCCGGCCTCCTCGTCACCCCCGCAGGACCCAACACCATCCGCTGGCTCCCCCCCCTCAACGTCACCGATGCCGATGTCGAAACCGGCCTCGCCATCATGCACCGCGTCTTGAATGAAACCCACGCGGCGCTCCCCACCTCATCCGCTCAACCTGTTGCATCATGAACCATCTCCTCTCCATCGAAGAACTCACGGGAGACCAAATCCGCGATCTCGTCTCGCTCGGATCCCGGATGAAGGCCCAGCGCGGCAGGGATCCCCAAGTCCTCGCCGGTCAGCAGTGGGCGCTGATTTTCACCAAGTCCTCCACCCGCACCCGCGTCAGCTTTGAGGTCGGCATCCGCGAACTCGGCGGCAGCGCCATGTTTCTCTCCGGCAGCGAGATCCAACTCGGTCGTGGCGAGCCCATCAAAGACACCGCTCGCGTCCTCGGCCGCATGATCCACGGAGCCGTCATCCGCACCTTCGCCCAGAAAGACGTGGTGGACTTTGCCCACTTCAGCAGCATCCCCACCGTCAATGCCCTCACCGACGAGGAGCATCCCTGCCAGATCCTGGCCGACCTCCTCACCATCCAGGAACATCTCGGCACCTGGCAGGGCAAACGTGTCGCCTTCCTCGGAGACGGCGATTGCAACGTCGCCCGCTCCTGGATCTGGGCCGCCGCCCGGGGAGGCTTTGACCTCGTCATCGGAGCCCCCAAGCCCTTCCAACCTGCCGCCGACTTCATGGCCCGCGTCCCCTCCGGCCACATCACCGTCACCGATGATCCTGCCGCCGCCGTCGCCGGAGCCGACGCCATTTACACCGACGTCTGGGTCAGCATGGGCAAGGAGGAAGAAGCCTCCGAACGCATCGACATCCTGCGCCCCTGGCAGCTCAGCGACGCCCTGCTCCGCCAGGCTCCTCCCCACGCCCTCGTCATGCACTGCCTGCCCGCCTACCGCGGCAAAGAAATCACTGAAGACGTCATGGAAGCCCACGCCCGCACCATATTCGACCAAGCCGAAAACCGCCTGCACGCGCA
>JAGRPD010000243.1 GCA_020439875.1 Verrucomicrobiales bacterium | reverse complement strand
GAGCGCACGATTCAGATGGCGATTCCGAACCCCTGGGGTTTTGCCTTTGATCGCTGGGGTCAGGACTTCCTGCTGCACACCTCCGGCACCACCGTGAACTGGGCACTGCCGGTGGAGGTCAAACCCAGCTTCGGCAGCAAGACACCCTCCGCTCCCGACCTCGTCCCTGAGGGACATAAAATCCGCCCCACCAGCGGCCTCGAAATCGTCAGCAGCCGCCATTTTCCCGACAACATCCAGGGAGATCTCATCTACTGCAACGCCATCGGATTTCTCGGCATCAAATCCATCGGCCTCGAAGACGACGGCACCGGATGGAAGACCACGCATCACGACGACCTCCTGCAAAGCAGCGACGGCAACTTCCGTCCCGTCGATCTCGAATTCGCCCCCGACGGCAGCCTTTACGTCATCGACTGGCACAACGTGCTCATCGGTCACATGCAGCACAATGCCCGCGATCCCCTGCGCGACCACGTCCACGGCCGCATCTACCGCATCACCTATCCCTCCCGCCCGCTGGTGCAGCCTGCCGAAATCGCCGGCGCGCCGATCGCCACCTTGTTGGAAAACTTGAAACAGCCCGAGTATCGCACCCGCTACCGCACCCGCCGTGAGCTGCGCCAACGCGATGCCGCCGAGGTGCTGCCCGCCGTCAAAGCCTGGGCCGCCCAACAATCCGACACCCACGCCAAACTCGAAGCCCTGTGGGTGACCTGGGGACTCAACCAAGTGGATGCCGCCCTGCTGCAGGAAATGCTCCGCAGTGAAGACTTCCACGCCCGCGCCGCCGCTGTCCGCGTCCTGCGTTACAACATGGATCGAGTCCCCAATGCCACCGCCCTCCTGGAGGAAGCTGCGGTCGATGCCCATGGCCGCGTTCGCCTGGAGGCCATCGTCGCTGCCTCCTGGATGAATGACAACGCCCTGGCCCGAAAAATCGTCGCCACCGCCGCCGCCAAACCGCTGGACGTATGGAGCGAACAAGCGGCCAAGACCGCCTCCGATCGACTTGCAGGCATTGTCGAGATTGAAAAGCCCGATCACCCCACCCTCCCCGTGCCGAAGCACTTGAAAGGCCCGGCCCGCAAGCAATATCAACTGGGTCAAGAAGTCTATTTCCGCGATGGTCACTGCGGCACCTGCCACCAGCCCAACGGCAAGGGCCTGGATCCCGCCTTCCCCTCGCTGGAAAAAAGCCCCTGGCTCGCGGGCGATCCTGAACGCGCCATCAAGCTCGCCCTGTACGGCCTGATGGGTCCCATGGAGGTGAATGGCAAAAAATACGACGGCCAAGTTCCGATGACGCCTTTCGGCGGCCTTCTCAAGGACGAGGAACTCGCCGCCGTGCTCACTTTTGTGCGCAACAGCTTCGGCAACCAAGAATCCCCCGTCACCACCGAGCAGGTGCAAACCGTCCGCAAAGCCACTGCGGGCCGCGTCATGTTTTACCAGACCGAAGAGCTGCTGAAAGAGAATCCCTTGAAATAGGGAGCCCATCGGGCAGCATCCGAACCGACACCGGCAAAGATGCTGCCCAGCACGGAAGCAGACGATTCAGCCCGCTTGAGTCGTGGGTCGAAACCCACGCCCTGTGGGCGGCCGACCGGTGCTCCAGCGCAACCTGGGGACCACGGGGTACCACGATTGCAGCTTCACCAGCAGAAAAAACACCTCGAGCCTCCAGCGTGCGGTCCAGGGCAGACGACTGCGACCAGCCAACACAGCATTGATGCCCGAGAGCAGGTCCCATTTCGGCCGAGGTTGCAAAAACAGCTCGACAAAGGGTCGCGTGTAAAACACTCGCACAAACCTCCAAAACAGCGCGAGGTGATCTCGCAGATGGGCTTCATACCGGCGCAGCGCGCGCGTCATCGTAGCCCCACGATCCAGCGCCTGAGCCACTGCGGCAGAGGCTTCCACAGCCGACTCCATGGCCAGCATAACGCCCGATGAAAACACGGGATCGAGAAAACCCGCCGCATCTCCAATACGCACCAATCGGGGTTCGACGATCTTTTTCACCTCGTAGGAATAGTCCGCTTCGACATGCAGTTTGCCGACCCGGATGGCAGCACTGAGCCGCCGTGCCAGATCGGGCGTCTCCCGCACGATGCGATCCCAGAGGCCCTCCAGATCCCCACGTCCGCTATCGAACTCGGAGCGATCCATGACGAGGCCGACACTGGTGCGGGTCTCCGTCAGCGGGATGAGCCACACCCAGGCCTGATCTCGCAGCAGCAGGATGATGTCTCCCAGCTCCTCTCCCGTGGGCATCTCCACATTATCGAAATGGGAGAACAACGCGACTTTGGAATGCCCCGCGCGCGCTTCCTTCAAACCTGCGGCACGGGCCGTGAGCGTGCTCATGCCAGAGGCATCCATGACAAATCGTGCCCGCACCGGTTCGCGGGTACCGTCGGCAGCGCGCAGCTCCACCGCCACACCGTCCGCATCCGTCACGCAAGCCCCCGCTGAGCAGCCCTCCCGCACCTCCGCCCCAGCGGTGCGCGCAGCGTTCAACAGGATCTGGTCAAACCGATCCCGCTGCACCTGCATGGCCGAAGGGTGCTCCGTGAAGCGCCCCTTGGCGAAGGTCAACCGGGCACCGGGACTGCCCGCCCCACTGTGAAATTGAGCGGCGCGTTTCACCATGAAGCCAGCGGCCCGAAGCGCCTCCGCCACGCCCAGCTGCTCAAAGAGAGGCCCGTTGTAGGGCAGCAAGGACTCACCGACGTGGAACCGGGGGAAGATTTCTTTTTCCACCACCAGCACTCGCCTGCCCTGGCGGGCCAGCAAGATCGCCGCCGTGGCACCGGCTGGGCCACCGCCAATGATCAGGACATCCCAGGGAGATTCGAGCGCAGGATTCACGGCATGATAAAAAACACGCTGTCCAGGCTGGATGACAACACGGATTCCGCCTTCATCCACGCCATTCTTGCGCGCCGCAGCGCGCAAAGGGCGGCTGCGGGGCGATCATGAGATGGCAGAAGGGCGGACTTCCTTACCCGTTTTTCAGGTAAGCGAAGGCGACCAGCCCCATGCTGAGGAAAAATGCGGCGATGAACATTCCGGAAACCATAGACTACTCCCGGTAGCGCGAATTTTCCCCAACGCTAGCGGAAAATTCCACTTGCGCAGAAGCCTCAGCCCCTCATTTTACCGGCCCTTTTAAGATATGGCTAAAAAATCATGGCTCGAGCGCGACAAGCGCAAACGTAAAACCGTCGCGAAATTCGCTGAACTGCGGGAGCAGCTCAAGGCGGAGAAAGATTACATTGGTCTGAGCATGCTGCCGCGTGACGCCAGCCCCACGCGTCTGACCAACCGCTGCCGCGTATCGGGCCGTCGCCGCGCCTTCATGCGCCGGTTTCAGATGTCCCGCTTGACCTTCCGTGAGCTGGCCTCTCAGGGGCTGATCCCGGGAGTCACCAAGTCCAGCTGGTAAGGAGGCCGCGGCGGAGCCAGAGCGATTGCGTTCTGGCCCTCCATCGTCCGCACCTCCGACCACGGCTCTCTTCAGGCCCCGCTCCGATGCCGACTTACTCCTACATCGCTGCTGATCCCGAAGACGCCTGCCCCGCCTGCCGCAAGGGTTTCGACCTGAGGCGCCCCATGTCCCGGCCCGCCCTGGTGGCATGTCCGCTCTGCAAGCGGCCCGTCATCAAGCGCATCACCCCCTTCAATACCCCGCGCATCACCAAGCCCCTCTCGGTCACTGACGCCAAATCTGCGGGCTTTACCGTCCTCGAAAAACGCTCGGACGGCTCTTATGAAAAGCTTTAAACCCTGGCGACCCACGCCTTCTTCCGTCCGATGACACCTCTCCTCCTACTTGCAGCGGGAGAGGGCGGCGTGGCACACACCTGGGATTTCAGTGGGTCGGAGTTCGCCTGGCGCTCCTTTGCGGTCATCTTTTTTGTCCTGCTGAACGCCTTTTTCGTCGCGGCGGAGTTCGCCATCGTCAAAGTGCGCAGCTCCCAGCTGGAAGCCGCCATCGCCGACGGATCCAAACGCGCCGTCCTCGCCCGCAAGCAGGTGCAGCACCTCGACGGTTACCTCTCCGCCACGCAGCTCGGCATCACCCTGGCCAGCATCGCCCTCGGCATGATCGGTGAGCCCTTCATGGCCCGGGTGCTCGAGCCCGCCTTTTTCGCCATCGGCATCACCAGCGAAGCCATCGTCCACACGGCCGCCTTTTTGATTGGCTACGGCGTCATCACCTTCCTCCACGTCGTGCTGGGAGAGCTGATGCCGAAATCGCTCGCCATTCGCAAATCGCTCGCCACCACCCTGACGGTTGCGGCACCGTTGCATCTGTTTTACGTCGCCCTCAAGCCCGGCATCTGGGTGCTCAACGGTACCGCCAACGCCTTGCTGCGCTGGTTTTTCAAAATCGAAGCCGTCTCTGAAAGTGAGCTTGCCCACTCGGAGGAGGAACTGCGGCATATCGTGGCGGAGAGTGAGCGCTCCTCGGAGGTGACGGAGACGGAAAAAGACATCCTGCTCAATGCGCTCTCCCTCAACGATCGCTGCGTGCGCGACATCATGACCCCGCGCAACAAGGTGATCTCGCTCGATCTCGAGGACGATTTTAAAACCAATCTCAAGCTGGCGATCGAGTCCAAACACACGCGATTCCCGCTGGTGCAAGGGCATTTGGACAACGCCCAGGGACTCATCCACATCAAGGACCTGCTGCCCCTCATCAACGAGGATGACGCCGATCTACGCCAGGTGAAGCGGGAGCTACTCATCGTTCCCGAGATGCTCTCCACCGATCAACTGCTGCATCGTTTTCGCGAGCATCGCGCCCACCTCGCCCTGGCCATCGACGAATACGGGGGCGCAGTCGGCATCGTCACCTTCGACAACATCATGGAGGAGATTGTCGGGGACATTCTCGACGAATTTGATGAGGCGGAGCAGCCAGAATTTGTGCGCAGCAACGACACCGAATTCACCACTGCAGGCGCGCTCAACCTCTACGAACTCGAGCCTCTGGCGGGCCTCGAACTCGAGAGTGATGAAGTCACCACCATCGGAGGCTACGTCACCCACATGCTGGGCCATTTGCCGAAGACCGGAGAGCAAGTCCGCATCGAGGACTACGTCGTCACCGTGACGAAGGCGGACAATCGCCACATCATCCAGCTGCATTTTCGCCACGATCCCAAACAGCCGTCCACCACCGGGGAGGACAGCGATGACGAGGGAGATGACGCGGCGGCCTGATCGCGGCAGCGCGCTGCAGTTGGCCTGTCATTCTTCAAAAATGTCGTAGCCAGGCGCAGGTGAGTCTCAGGAATCGGTCCGGCTCGCTCTTGGCAGTCGGCGGGATCGGCTGCATCGTGTCGCGACATGCCTGACTTGGTTGACTCTCTCTCCACGCTGCTGGGCCCCAGCCGCGTCTCGGTCCGCGCCGATGATTTGGCCGCCCACGCCACCGACAAATGGTTCGCCGCCGAGCAGCCCAGCGTGGTGGTCTCCCCCGAATCCACCGAGGAAGTCTCCGAACTCCTGCGCTGGGCCGAGGCGGAGCGAGTGCCCGTCACGCCGCAGGGCGCGCGGGTCGGTTACGTCGGCGGTGCGGTGCCCGCGCATCGGGGCATCGCCCTGAATCTGCTGCGCATGAATCGGCTGCTCGAACTCAACCTAGCCGATGGCGTCGCGGTGGTGCAGCCCGGCCTCATCACCGCTGAATTGCAAGCCGCCGCCCGCCAACAGGGCTGGTTTTACCCGCCGGATCCCGCCAGCCTGAAAGAGTGCAGCCTCGGCGGCAACATCGCCACCAATGCTGGAGGGCCACGCTGCTTGAAATACGGCGTCACGCGACACTACGTGCTGGGTCTGGAGGCCGTGCTCGCTGGCGGCTCCGTAGTGCGCGGTGGGGGGCGCTGCCACAAAAACAAAACCGGATTTGACCTCGTCGGTCTCATGGTCGGCAGTGAAGGCATGCTCGGCGTCGTCACGGAGGCCACCCTGCGGCTCATCCCGCACCCACCGATGCGCTGCATGATCTCCGCCGGCTTCCGCACCTTTCCCGAGGTGGCTCACGCCGTGCAGACCATCCTCAACTGCGGCTTTTTGCCTTCCGCTCTTGAGATTGCCGACGCCTTCACCCTGCGCGCGGCCCGGCAATACTTGGGAGAATCCGTCACGCCTGAGGGTGATGCTCACCTGCTGGTCGAACTCGATGGTCAAGCCGACACCCTACCGATCGAGGCCGGTCACGTGGCTCAACTCATCGCCGACCTCGGAGCCGTGCGGGTGGAGCAGGCGCATGGGGAAGAGGCCAGTGAACGCTTTTGGCAGCTGCGGCGAGAGTTCAGCTACAGCCTGCGCGCCACCGGCCTGATCAAGCTCAACGAAGACATCGTCGTACCGCGCGGACGCCTCGTCGATTTGGTCGAGTTTGCCTCCACCCTCCAGGCGGAGTTTGACTTCCCTGTGGCCTGCTTTGGTCATGCCGGAGACGGCAATATCCACGTCAACATCATGGTCCCCACCATGGAGGATGGCCCCGTGCGGGAGCGCGCTGAGGCGGCCCTGGATCGCCTCTTCCTCCAAGTGATCGCGTGGAACGGAGCCATCACCGGAGAACACGGCGTCGGACTCGCCAAAAAACGCTGGTGGCGTCATGCCGTATCTCCCGCCACCCACGCCGCCCACCTCGCCCTCAAGCAAGCGCTGGATCCCCATCACATCCTCAATCCCGGAAAATTCCTCGACTGATCCGCGCCGTGAGACGCACCGCCCTTCAGCTGCGGGGGCAGCGAACCCGCGCCGACAGAGAAGCCTTTGAGGAGAGAATGATTTCGATCAAACAGCTTTCTCATTCGCCTCCCAAAGACGTGTGGCCTCACTGCGGCCACCTA
>JAGRPD010000242.1 GCA_020439875.1 Verrucomicrobiales bacterium | reverse complement strand
GGAGTGGTTCTCGCTCTGCACAAGCCCAAGGGCTACCTCTGCAGCCGGGGAGACAAGGAAGATCGCTCCACCATTTACGATCTGCTCCCGCTGAGCCTGCAGGCCCTGCATCATGTGGGACGCCTGGACAAAGAAAGTGAAGGCCTGCTGCTGATGACCAACCGGGGAGACGTCTCCCACCGCCTGCTGCACCCCAGTGAAGGAGTGGAAAAAGAGTACGACGTGGTGGTGGATAAACCGCTCGATCCCGCCGTCTTTCCCAAGCTGATCAAAGGCATGATGACTCCGGAAGGATTCGCCCGCGCCGAGCGTGCCTTTGCCGGTGGCAATGAGTATCGACTCACCATCGTGCTGAAGCAGGGGCTGAAGCGGCAGATCCGCCACATGCTCTACGTTTTGGGTTTCGAGGTGGAGCGACTGACCCGCGTCCGCATCGGTTGGCTGGAACTCCGAGGCCTGCCCAAAGGCGGCTGGCGGGAATTGTCCGAAGCCGAGGTGCAACGCTTTTTCAGCCGCGACAAGGGCGGCAAGGCGACCTCTCGCAAGCGGCCTCGTCAGGCGAAAAAACCGCCGACTTCGGACGAGTGACAGCTGCCGAGCCAATCGGTTTGCTAGTTGTGATCTCGTAAACTAAGAAACCGGGCATCGAAAAAGGTCCGGAGAGTTGGGAAGGTGGATGCCTCCCTGATCGCAATCCATTGCGAACGGCACTCCAAATCAGGGAGCGGCAGTGCACTCAAAGCCGCTTCAAAAGCAATAGGCGGAAGTCCATGACCTTGGATCCCGGGATGGAAGGGGCGCGCAGCGTCAGGGTGCCGGTGCCTTTTTCCAGGTGAATCCGCCCGAGGCTCGCACGGTGCCAATCCTGCACCGGAGATTCATCGCGCGGGGAGCGATCGGACTCAGGCCCGAGCAGCGCGGAGGCGTGAGCCTCCGTCAGCTGGCCCTCCATGCGCTGATCTTTGAAGCTGAGTTCGATGGTGGAACCAATGTCCTCAGGCGGGCAGGTGTAGAGCAGTTGCACCTCGAAGTCGCCGCCTTCGACGACTTCAGCATCCCAGGTGATGCGGTCTTCCGGCGAGGTCCAATGGGTGAAAAATGAGTCGTTCGGGAACTTGTTGGAGCGGGTGATGCCGCCGTGAGGCAGTCCATCTCGCGCGGGAATCTGCGTCAGAGGCTGGGCCGGATGAGCGATGAGGAAAGGGCGCGTGTCGGTCCCTAGCTCCGTTTGCATGGTCTCGCGGTAGGCTTTCAAAGACATCCCCAAATCGCGGGTCTCGCGGTCGTGCTGGGCAGAGACATCGGTGCGCTGACCGGGATCCGCTTTCATATCGAAAAGGGCTCCATCGGTGTCGAGCCGGAATCGCGGCGTCCGCACCGAGGCCTTGTTTTTCCAGCTCGAAAAGATCGGACGTTCGATCAGGCTGGTGTCTGGCTGGCCGAGGAGGGCACTCTTGAGGCTGACGCCATCGAGAGGGTGATCGGGATGATTTTTCAAATCCACCCCCGCCAGATCCGTGAGCGTGGGGAGCAGATCGTGCGCGGCTCCCAGCACGCGCACGGTGCTGCCAGCGGGGATTTTTCCGGGCCATCTCATGACCAGAGGCGATCGCACGCCGCCTTCATCGGTGGAGCCCTTGCGACCTTTCATGTCGCCATTCCAGCGCACGCCGTTGGGGCCGTTGTCGGAAAAGTAGAGAACGATGGTGTCGTCGCTGAGTCCCAGTTCATCCAGCTTGGCCAGCAGGCGACCGACGTTCCAGTCGATGTTTTCACACATGGCCAGCGCGGCGCGCAGGTGCAGATCCTGCTCCTTCTCAGGCTCGCGATTGTGCAGGGTGATGGGTTTGTCTTTGAATCGATCCCAAAAAGCGTCCGGCACCTGCATCGGGGAGTGAGGCGTGTTGTAGGGCAAGTAGAGGAAAAAGGGATGATCCCGATGCTGCTCCATGTAGGCCAGGGCATGGTCGGTGAAGTCGTCGATCACAAAACCGTTGCCTTTCACCACCTCGCCATTGTGATCCAGCATGGGGCTGTAGTAGTTGCCCCAATGGCCGGAGCAGAAGCCGTAAAACTCCTCGAATCCACGCCCATTCGGGTGGTAAGGATACTGCATTCCATTGTGCCATTTGCCGAAAGCCGCCGTGCGGTAACCGGCCTCACGAAAGACCTCGGCGATGGTCCTTTCATCGAGATCCAAACGCTCACCGCCTGCCGAAGTCGAATAGACGCCACCGCGCTGATGGTAGCGTCCTGTGAGGAACTCGGCCCGCGTCGGAGAGCAAACGGGACAGACGTAGAAGCGATCAAACTGGGCTCCGTCTCTCGCGATGGAGTCGATGTGAGGTGTCTCCAGGTTGGTGTTGCCGTTGAGGCTCAGGTCTCCCCAGCCTTGGTCGTCGGAGAGGATCACCAAAACGTTGGGCTGGCGGGCCTGCACCGTGGTGCCGAAGAGACTGGCGCAGACGAGGAAAAGGAGGAATCGTGGCAGCATGATCGTGCTGGGAACGTGGCGGGTGGCGCGGGAGTTTCAGCAGGATCCGCCTCCCGTACGCCGGAGAGGACGCGGTGGGATGTGCTTGCCGCGCGGCCTTGCGGATGCGAGGGATGCCGCTGTGATGCGATTGCTGAAGTCCTTTCTCCCCTCCGTCTGCCTGCTGGCCCTGTCCGCCTGCGATTCGTCAGACTCCAACGGCCTGCCCCTCTCTCTCTACGAAAACGAGGTGGGAGAGGCCGTGGTGGACTACCTGATCAAATCCGTGCCCGATCCCTCTCCCGGAGTGCCCAAAAGCTGGACCGTGGTGCTGGGCGAGATCGATCGAAGCGGTGTCTTCGAACCCGCCACGCAGCCATTTTTGGAAAAATTCCAAAAGGACGGCCGACGCGTCATCAGCGCCCGCGTGCTGGAAGTGACCGAACCCAACAACATGATCATCGATCCCGATCTGCGCGTCGCGGTTTACGTCCTGCAGCTGCGTCTCATGACCCAGCGTGGAGCCCAGGATTGGGATGTCCAAGCTGCGTGGTCTTACAAAGACTTTTTCCAACGTCTCGATTTGGAAGCGACCCAACGCGATGGGCGTTGGGTGGTGACGCAAAAGTCCGTGTTAGATGGAAACTGGCCGCCCGCTGAAAAGACGGAAGAAAAAGGCAGCTAACAATCGTCAGCTACTCAAGGCGCTCCGCTCGGTCGCGGCAACCGTCCCGGAGAATCAATTCGGCGTTGGGGCGATCGTTGGTTTCGACCCGCGTGTGTGCTTTTTCCAGGCTGTCGCAAAGCCCGCAGGAGACATGCCGTTGCGCTGTGCGTTCCATGGCCAGATCCAGCGGGGTGTCGAGAAAAAAGGCGTGATCAAACAGCGGCTCCAACTGCCACGACTTCAGCAGCAGGTAGAGGCCCTCGACGAGAATCCATCGGTGCTCCGAAGTGACTTCGATGGCTCCGGTTTGAGGATCTTGAGTGGCATGATCAAAGTCGGGAAACATCCCGCAGCGATCCCGCCGCAGCTGAGTCAAATCACGATGCAGCGCCGCCGCATCAAAGGTGTGAGGCGCGCCGCGTCGGGCGAGATCGCCCGCGCTCAAGACAGCTCGTGGCAGGTGATAACCATCCATCGGAATCACCACCGCATGAGGAATGAGATCGGCCACAGCGCGGGCGAGAGTGGATTTGCCGCTGCCAGGCAGACCCGCCAGGGCCACCAGCGTCCACTCCTCTGAGAATGACGAAAGACGTTGGATGAATTCGGTGGGATCCATGACACTTCGCTTGATTGCGCAGAGTGAATGCGGTGGGATCAATTCTGGCGCGTCTTGTCCATCAGCACCGCGCCGAGGATGACGAGGCCCAGCACCACCTTTTGCGTGTAGCTTTCGACGTTGGTGAGATTCATGCCGTTTTGAATGACGGCGATGGTGAAGGCACCGATGAGCGTGCCGAACATGCGGCCTTTGCCTCCGCTGAGACTGGTGCCACCGACCACCGCAGCTGCGATGACATACAACTCGTACATCGTGCCATAGGTGGGACTGCCACTTTTGAGCTGAGAGGCGAATAACACGCCGCCCAGACCTGCTAACAAACCACTGATCACATAGGTGAGGGCGATCACACGCTTCACTGGCACACCGGAAAGGGCGGCAGCTTCCACATTGCCACCCACGGCATACAGATAGCGCCCAAAACGCATCTGTGACATGACGAGATGGGCGGCGACGTAGAGGGCAAACATGAGCAGTACCGCTATGGGTAGCCCCAGAAATCCCGTGCCGCGCCCGAGCCAGGTGAAGGAATCTGGCATGGCGGAAATCGATTGCCCCTCCGCCAAGGTGTAGGCCAGACCACTGCTCACCAACATCATGCCGAGCGTGACGATGAAAGGCGGGATGGCGAAGCGTGTCACCATGAATCCGGAGAACGCTCCGGCCAGCCCGCACACCGCGACAGCGGCGATGCCGCAGGCCACCATGGCGGTGCTGGAGGCGGCGGTGCCGCCTCCGTAGTCCCGCAGCCCCACGGCGATCCCCACCGCTGAAAGAGCAATGAGGCTGCCCACCGAAAGGTCAATCCCTCCAGCAATGATCACCATCGTCATGCCAATGGCGACGATGGCGATGACGGCGATTTGATTGGCGATGTTCAGCAGGTTATCGGCTTTGAGGAAGTTGGGAAAAAAGTAACTGCGCGGTTGTATCCATGGCACGTCCGACAGGCTCGGGAATTCCGTCGCGACGTCTTCGAAGACCAACCAACGGGAGGCTTTTTCCGTGCGAACGACGGCATGGATCTCTGGGCTCTTGGCGAGTTCCGCAAGGGCTCGCCGCGCGTCTTGCGGTTCGCCCAAAACAATTTTTACCTGACTCATGCCGCGACGAGCGAGTGCCTGGATCAACAAATCCGTGAAGCCTTGATCTTCAGCGGTGTCGCTACCGATGAGGGTCACGGACGCACCTTTAGGGATGCGGGAGGCGATTTCTTCAGCGGCTTCCAGTCCGCTAGCGGCTTGTTTGGTGTAGGTGACCGTGCTGAAAAAGACGCACAGGGCCAGCAGCACCCCGATCATGCCGTAGGCGGAAAAGAAGCGCTGAAGGGGGGCTCTCATTCGTCGTACTCGCGGTGAAGTTTTCAAACGCCCATGGCGTGACGCAGGGCGTGGCGCATGACACGGGGATCTGGGTCGATGCCGGTCCAGTATTGAACGCCGATGACACCCTGATCCACCAGCATGCCCAGTCCATCCACCACCACGCACTGTCTCGCAGCGGCTTCACGCAGCAGGCGGGTTTCGACGGGATTGAAGACCACATCTGCCACGACGGTGCCGGGGCGCAGGCTTTC
Source organism: Verrucomicrobiales bacterium (assembly GCA_020439875.1). Lineage (GTDB taxonomy): Bacteria > Verrucomicrobiota > Verrucomicrobiia > Verrucomicrobiales > Verrucomicrobiaceae > JAGRPD01. The sequence goes on along the minus strand of JAGRPD010000242.1, from coordinate 11,658 downwards.
CAAATCAAAGTCCAGAGCAGCGTCCGTATCGTAGAGGCCGATCGAGGTGCCGTTGATGACGATGCGAGCTTCCTCGGGCAGGGTGTTCATTTCTTGCCACGGCACCCAGCTTGCTTTCGCTGCGGTTTTTTCACCAATGAGGTTGGCCAGGTCTTGCCCGCGCGCGGCATCGCGATTGACGATGTAAAGTTTCGCGGCACCTGCCAAAGCTAACTCCACCGCGATGGCCCGAGCGGCACCGCCGGCCCCAAACAGCACGATGGTTTGATCTTTGGGATCGGCCACCACTTGCAGGGATCTGAGAAAGCCCTTTCCATCCGTGTTTTCACCGATCCACCGTTCATCTCGCCGTACCACGCAATTGACAGCGCCGATCACCGCAGCGGATTCACCCAGGCCGTCGAGATGCTCGATGACGCTGACCTTGTGAGGCATGCTCAAATTGAATCCGCGAAATCCCATGGCTCGTGCTCCCTGGACGGCGGTGCCGAGATGCTCGGGGCTGACTTCCATGTTCACGTAGCGCCAGTTTAGCGAGTGGTGTTTGAAGGCAGCTTCCACCATGGCGACGGTGGGATTGCCTGCGGCTCCTTGAGACATGGAGCCGACCAGTTCAGGACAGAAAGAGTTCATTCGGTAGTTGGAAGCGGTGAGGTTGAGATGGGAGGGGAGGTTGGATGAGCGGTCAGTCGAGACTCGAATCTGCAAGACCATCCGCTTGCCGATAGAGGCGCGTCGGAATCAGAATCTCGGGAGCGATTCCGCGACCCTTGGACCAGTCTTCAAAGGCGTGCACGATTTCGATGCCCATGCGGTCGGGAAACTGAATCGGATCGGCGTAAATTTTTCCTTCTTTGATGGCTTGTTTGCCCTCCTTCATACCGTCGAAGCCGATGATCTTCACTTGCTCCTGTTTGTTAGCTTTTTCCAGAGCGGCACGGGCTCCTAGGGCCGAGGGATCATTGATGGCAAAGATGCCACGCAGATCTGGGTGAGCCTGCAAGGCATCCTCCGCAGCGCGATAGCCGATGTCTCGTGCTCCACCTCCGTCCAGCTCCATCACAAGTTCGATGGGTGAACCACCAGCGGCCCGATGCGCCTCGATGACTTCGCGGAATCCCTTCACCCGCAAGATGCAGGATTGAGCCTGTTTGAGGTGCAGGATGGCCACCTTGCCTCCAGCCGGTCCGAGCGCCTCGATCATGGCACGGGCGGCTTCTTGCCCGCCGCCGTAGTTGTCGGTGGCGATTTGGGTCACCACCTTGGCGGCTGGATCAGGGCAGGGAATATCCACGGTGAAAACCGGGATGCCTGCCCGATTGGCCTCCTGAATGACGGGAACGATCGATTTGGGATCGCAGGGACTCAGCACGATGGCATCTACTTTTCGGATGAGGAAATCCTTCACCTGATTGCTCTGTTTGGCCACGTCCTTGTCGGCGCTGACAATGATGACATCAAATCCCCGCGCTCGTGCTTCCTCGGCCAGGTGGTCGCCGATGATTTTGAAAAAGGGATTTTCCAGAGTCAGCAAGGACACTCCCAGGGTGCCGCGCGAAGCCGTGGACCGCTCGTCTCCGCAACCGGGGAGAAGGGTGAGAACCATGCCAAGCAAGCTGGCGAGATGGAGGATGCGGGAGCGCATGCACCTTTTGTATGCTGTGAGTCACGGTTTTGTCCACCCGTCGTTTTGCGGGAGTTCGGTCGCTGCGTGGAGGGCTGCCGAATGCAAGATGGCGGTTCCCTGGCCGTTCCTGCTAAAGACTGAATCATGAGTGCTGAGCGTTCGATTTTTGCATCTTCCACCCGTCGTCGTTTCCTGGATGGCGTGACCACGGGATTGATGGGCGTTGGCTTGGCGGACCTCATGGGGCGGCGCGTCCTAGCCAGTGCTCCAGGTTCCGATTTAACGCAGTGGCGGCCGGGGATGGGGGCGTCTCACTTCGCTCCGAAAGCACGGCGAGTGCTGCAAATTTTTTGTCCAGGAGCGGCCTCGCACATCGACCTGTGGGAGCACAAGCCGATGCTGGAAAAGATGCATGACAAGCCCATGCCAGGTGAGGAGAATTTGGTGTCCTTCCAAGGCAAGAACGGGCCTCTGATGAAGAGTCCGTGGGCCTTTGTGCCAGCCGGTCAGAGCGGGAAGCGGATTTCATCGCTGCTGCCGCACATGGCGCAGCACGTCGATGACATCGCCTTCTTCCACGGCATGTCGTCAAAGACCAATACCCATGGCCCGGGCTGTGTGTTTGTGAACACGGGCCATCCCACCGAGGGCTTTCCCAGCCAGGGCGCGTGGATCAGTTATGCCCTGGGTAGCGAAAACGAAAATCTGCCGACCTACGTGGCCATCCCGGACATTCGAGGTGAGCCACCCAATGGCAAGGCCAATTGGAGCAACGGCTTTTTGCCAGCCCGCCATCAAGCGATTGTGATGGCGGCGCATCAGCCGATTCGCAATCTAACACGACCCGAGGCTGTGAGTCTGAAGGAGGAGCGGGCTACCCGAGATCTCTTGAATTTCCTCAATGAAGAGCATGCTGCTGCTCATCCCGAGGAAAGCGAGTTGCGCGCTCGCATCAGTGCCTATGAACTCGCTGCGCGGATGCAGCTCTCGGCTCCTGAGGTGAGCGATCTCGCAGCGGAACCGCAGCATGTGCATCGGCTCTATGGGACGGATTCCTCCAATTCCCTCTTGGCCGCCTACGCACGCAACTGCATCCTGGCTCGCAGACTGCTGGAGCGGGGGGTGCGCTACGTGAATCTCTACTGCGCCTCGCGCGCCAGCGGGGTGGACGGCTTGTTGAATTGGGATGCGCACAAGACCTTGAAAGCCGACTACGAGCGTCACGCTCCGGTGTTCGATCAGCCGACAGCAGCCTTGCTCACCGATCTCAAAGCTCGCGGTTTGATGGATGATACTTTGGTGCTCTGGACCACCGAGTTTGGCCGCATGCCGACCCATCAGGAGGGCACGGCCGGTCGAGATCACAATCCCGATGGCTTCACGCTGTGGATGATGGGTGCCGGGGTGAAAGGTGGCACCAGCTATGGAGCGACCGATGACTTTGGACGGCGGGCGGAGCGAGATCCCACAACGGTTTGGCAGTTCTACAGCACGGTGCTGCATTTGTTAGGTCTGGATTACGAGCATCTGAGTTGGTATCACAATGGCTTGGATCGCCGTCTTACCGATGTTCATGGCAAAGTGATTCGAGCCGTTTTGGCCTAGTGAGATGATGAGCCGTGGTTTGAAATTTCTGGGGCTCTTGCTTTTCGCAGCGGCGGCTTCCGCTTCGGCGGAACAACCCAACGTGCTTTTCATTTTGGCGGACGACCTGGGCTGGGGAGACCTGGGCTGTCAAGGCAACCAACGGATCGATACTCCGCACCTTGATTCACTCGCGGCGGGCGGGGTTCGACTCACTTCCCATTACTCCCCATCTCCTTTGTGCTCCCCGGCCCGTGCCGGTTATCTCACGGGGAGATACAATCACCGAACCGGTGCGGTGGACGTGCCGAGCAATCGAGGGTTGGATCGTTTGGACGATTCGGAAAAGACCTTGGGAGACTATTTCCGGCACGCGGGATATGACACGGCCTTGATGGGCAAATGGCACAACGGTTTGTATGATCGGCGTTGCCTGCCCCACCATCGGGGATTTGATCGGTTTGTGGGATTCGCCAATGGCGGGCAGGATTATTGGAAGTGGAACTTGCTGCGCAACGATGAGGCGATGCCGCATGATGGGCGCTACCTGAGTGATGCGCTCAATGAAGAAGCGATTGGCTGGATTCGAAATCGAAAGACGGCACCCTTTTTTCTCTTTCTGGCGCATCACGCGCCGCACAGTCCCTTGCAGGCTCCGGAACCTTTGGTGAAAAAATATCGCGCACGACTCGGACCCGAGGCCAGTCAGGCGTTGGTGGTGACCTATGCGATGATCGAGGCGATGGATGCGGGTTTGGGTCGGCTCTTTCAGACACTGAAGGAGGACGGTCTCTGGGAGAGCACGGTGGTGGTGTTTACCAGTGACAACGGACCAGTGCTGGGACGCGACGCGAAGTTAGGTTCGCAATTGCGCTTTAACGGGGAGTTTTCGGGTGAAAAACAAGACACTCTGGAGGGCGGTATCCGAGTACCCTGCATCGTTTCCTGGCCCGGCCACCTGTCTGGAGGTCGAGTGATTGATGCTCCGGTGCATGGCTGCGATTGGTTGCCAACCTTGTTTGGTCTAACAGGGGTTTCGCCACCACCGGCAGCACGGCCACTGGATGGGGTGGATGTGATGCCTTTGCTGAAAGGAGAGACGGTTCCAGTGGCGGAGCAGCGGGTGTTCAACTTTCAGCGCAATCGCTACGCGCCCGTCCTCCATGCAAATGCAGCGATTCGGCGAGGTCGCTGGAAGCTGCGTTGGCCAGGGAGCGCGGACACGTTGAAAAAGGACAGTGCCCGCGACAATCCGTCGTATCAGCGTGGCATCGTGATGCCGCACTGGGAGATGCCGCTGGATCGGCAGTTGGACGCAGGGACCACGGAACCCCAGCCTGCTCCGAAGCTTTACGATCTTGAAAACGATCCTGCCGAGCAGCGGGATGTAGCGGCGCAAAATCCTCAAGTGGTGCAGGAGCTGACGGCAATTCATGACGCCTGGTTTAGGGAGGTGCATTCGCAATGGAAGCAGGCGCGGCAGCGGTTGGTGGAGCGGGATCGCGCGGCGTGGAGGCAGCGTGTGGTGCCGGATCCAGCGACTTTGTTTGCCGACTATTGGTTGTGGAAGTACGCGCCACCTGGGACGAATCCCCAGACGGCGGATCCCTTGAAAGTGTTCCGAGGTTTTTGGTCGGAGCCTTGACGTGCCGGTCAAATTCCATGCAACCTTCCTGCGGTGGCGGAGTTTTTCACGGACTATGAAGAGATCGCATTGGATGATTTTAGGTTGGGTCGCGGGCCTGCTCGGCACTGAAGTCGCTGCGGCACCGCCTACCCCGGAGGAAATGCAGGCGCGGACAGCGCAGTTTTTGAAACGATTTCCAGCGGCCGATGCAGATGGAGATGGTTCGTTGAGCCGCGAGGAGTTCCGTGCTTTTCAGGCGAAACGTCAGACGGCCTTGGAGCAACGCAGTTCCGGTCGATCGGCATCGCTGCCCGCCACTCATGCGGATGTGGCGTATGGAGATCATGAAAAGCAGTGCTTTGATTTGTGGTTGCCCAGCGATGCATCGGCTCCGACGCCGCTGGTGATCTTCATTCACGGGGGAGGCTTTCGTGGGGGAGATAAGGCGGGCATCAGTTCACCGATACTGCGCGCTTGCTTGGATGCCGGAGTGGCCTTTGCATCGATGAACTACCGCCTCTCCGATGAGGGGCCGTACCCGATGATGATGCTGGATGCGGCGCGCGGTTTGCAGACGTTGCGTCATCGGGCCAAGGAGTGGAACATTGATCCAAAGCGGGTCGTTTGTTTTGGTGGATCAGCTGGCGCAGGGATCAGCCTGTGGCTGGCTTTTCACGATGATTTGGCGGATCCCGAGAGCGAGGATCCGATCGCGCGTGAATCCACCCGCATCCTGGCTGCAGGCCCCATGAATGGCCAATCGACTTACGACATGCAGGTTTTTCGCCAGTGGTTTGGCGTGCCCGACTTGCCCATGCACGAGGCGTTGCCGGCGTTCTACGACATCACTTCCGAGGCGGATTTGCAGCGTGATGACGTCAAGGCCTTGATGCGGGATGCCTCTCCTCTCACCCACCTGAGTTCTGACGACACAGCGAGCGTTTATATGACCTACAGTCGGCCCAACACGGTGATCACCAAAGAAAGCTCTTCTTCCGAGTGGGTGCATCACGTGTTGCTCGGATTGAAGTTGCAGGAGGCGATGCAAAAGCTCGATCTCGAATGCCGCGTTGTGGCTCCTGGTCTCGAAGGGGCCGAGGATCCCTACGGCTCCATCGAGGCGTTCTTGATTGCAAAAGCAAAGGGTTGAAGAAGCGCGCCCTCTTCGGCGGGCAACTTGGCGTCAATCGCTGATCCCACGCGGTCAAAACGGCACCGTCATTCCTTCAGCCTCCGCGAGCTTCTTTTGGTTGCCATCGAAGGTCAGGAAATCGGTCGCCTGAAGTTCAAGAGCGGTGGCGATGTGGAGCATGTCCATGCTGCGGTGACCGTTCGTGAAGGTGTGGGCTTTGGAGAGGCGCTCCGCCTGAACGAGGATGCTGGGGAAGTCGCAATCCAGAACCTGAACCAAACCGAGATCAATGTCCTCTTGGACATCGGCGATCATTTTCTCCGCCTCCCGCATGGGAAAGCCACCGCTTCCCTTGCGGTAGCGAAAGGCTTGAAAACGGACACCTTGGCGAAACTCCCAGAGCAGCAGCTTGGTCACTTGGAGAGGTCCGTTCATTCCAGCGCGATAGGCCAGGGCACGGTCACTGTTGTCCTGCGTGCGATAGAGCGCGCAAAGGAACGAGGTGTCGGGATAGGCGCTCAACTGAAGTCCCCGAGTTCAGCTTCACGCATTTCCCGTACTTCTTCGGCGGAAAACACTCTGTCCCCCCAAGTGTCCTTCATCCTCTTTTTATGGGCTTTGAGATCGAATTTGGGCGCTTTTTGGGGACCCGGTGGAGACAGGCGGGCGAAGGGCTTGCCGTGTTTGGTGATCTCGATTTCCTCGCCATCAGCCAGCCAAGCCTCAACCTTCTTGAAGTCGTAGCGCAAATCCCGGACGGTGAGTGTCTGCATTGTGATGAAATGTTTCATCACAATGTTGGGATTGTCAATTCTTCGAGCTGTCCTGCGGCAGCGGCTTGATCTCGATGTTGCGGAACCACACGGGTTGGCCCTCCGCCTGCAGGGCGATGTGGCCGGAGCTGAGCTTGAGGTCGGCACCGGCGGCGACGAGATCGCTGGCGGGGGCGATGGTGCATTCGGGATCCAGGCGCGGGTGCTGGTAGCGCAGCACTTCGACGCCGTTGATGCGATGGATGAGGAGGTCGTGGCCGTGCACTTCGATCTCGGCCTTGACCCACTCCTCGGCGGGAAAGGTGGGCGCGCTCGACTTCAGGATGTGCTGGGTTTTGAGCACACCGTCCTGTTCGACATGCGTGCCGGGGGTGCAGAGGTTCCCGGTGGATCGCGGCCCCTTGCCTTCATCGGCGAGGAATTGGAGTTCGAGGCTGCTCGGAAAACTTTGATCCAGGCGGAGGCTCTGCGGGCTTTGCGAGTGGACCATGAAACCGCTGTTCAGATTCACGTAGTGCGGCGCGTCCGGCATCATTTTCCCGGTGAAACGGTACTCGACCCGGAAGATGTAGTGGGAATAGGAAGCGTTGGTGTAGAGATGGCCGTACTGGCTGTCGAATTTGTCGTAGCCATCGTAGCTGACTTTGAGGATGCCGTCCTCGACATGAAAGGTGTTGGCGAAGTTTTCTCCCAACGGATGCTTTGAGATCTTGATGGTCCAGCCGTCGAGATTCTTGCCGTTGAAAAGTGAAATCCATTCTTGGCCAAGGGCGGTGAAGGAGGGTGCGGCGGCCAGGGCCATCAGGAGGAGGTGTCGAATCATGCTCGCAGCTTGTTCGCTCGCCGCCGGGTTTCCAAGAAGAACCTGAGGGTTGGCGTCGTTTCAGCGCGACATTCTTTGCTCCTTGCATCGTCATGAAATCACTGCTTCTCGCTCCTTGTCTCGTTTCGTTGGTTTGTGTGACTTCCGCACTGGCTGCTCCGGCAGACGATGCCCGGGAGGTGCTTGAAAGATCCAACACGCCCGGAGGATTGGCCGTGGTGGTGCCGTGCGGGGTCGGGGAGCTGGCCATGGCGCTGGCGGAGGCGCGCCCGGCGCTGATCGTGCATGGGTTGGAGTCGGATTTGAAATCGATCACCGAGGCGCGGGAAAAGTTTCTCACTCACGAGGCGGCGACACGGCTGTCGGCCGAGATGTGGAAGCGGGATGAACTGCCTTACGCCGAGAATTTGGTGAACCTGCTCGTCATCGGAGAGGGCACCCGCATCACCCCGCAGGAAGCGATGCGCGTGCTGGCTCCTGGGGGAACGGTGGCGCGGTTGAAGGCAGGGCAGTGGAGTTTTGAAACGAAGAACCCGACGCCAAAGGAGAAACAATGGACGCACTATCAGTACGACGCCGCCAACAATCCCGTTGGCGAAGATGACTCCTGTGGCCTGCCGCGCCAGTTTCAATGGGCGGGCAAGCCCCTCTGGTCCACGGCGCATGAGAGCATGGCCAGTCTCAATGCAATGGTTTCGGCGAACGGTCGCGTCTTTTACATCATGGACGAGGGGCCGCGCGCTTCGGTGCAACTGCCGTCGGATTGGAACCTCGTCGCGCGCGATGCCTACAACGGCGTGGTGCTGTGGAAAAAGCCGCTCAAGCAGTGGTTGACCCGCTTTTGGCCCTGGAAAAGCGGGCCCGCGCAGATGCCGCGCAAGCTCATCGCCATCGGCGACCGCGTGTATGCGCCGCTCGACATCAACGGCGCGTTGATCGAATTTGATGCGGCGACCGGTGAGGAGCTGCAGGTCTATCCCGAGACCCTGGCCGCGGAGGAGGTCATTTACACCAACGGCATTCTGCTGACCGTGAGCAATCCGACTCCGCCGGACATGAAGGCGATTGAGGAGGAGACACGGTCGCGCCGGCACTTCAGCTACGACGGCCGTGACCGCGTGGTGCTGGATCACAACGCGCCGCGTTATGTGGTGGCGACGGATGCCAAGACGGGCAAAACGCTGTGGAAACACAGCGGACCCACGGTGTCGGTGCTGACCCTGTCGTCGCTCGGTGACAAGGTGATCTATCATGATGGCCGCAGCGTGGTCTGCCTGGACCTAACAACGGGTGCGGAGCGGTGGAAGTCGGCACCGATTGCGCAGAAGACGAAGACGCTGGTCACGGTGTCCGAGGAGGCGCCGACCGTCGTTCTCAATGATAAGGCGGTGTATTATGCCTGGGATCAGAAGCTAACAACCCTGTCGATGGAGGATGGGCGGGTGCTTTGGAACTCCGACTGGGTGGCGAACGACTATCGCAGTCCGGTGAGCGTGATGCTGATGAACGGACTGGTGTGGTCGATGGACATCACTTCGGCCCGCGGGCTGGGCACCTTCATTGGCCGGGACTTGCTGACAGGGGATGTGCGCGAGCAGTTTGACCTGCCGCCTTTCAAAGGCATCGGCCATCACCGCTGCTACAAGGCGAAGGCGAGCGGCGACTTCGTGCTGCTGTCTCGGTCGGGCGTCGAGTATGTGGATCCGACCAAGCAGAGCTACGACGAGAATCACTGGATTCGCGGTGCCTGCCTGTATGGCATTCTCCCGGCAAACGGCATGCTTTACTCCACGCCGCATGCTTGTGCCTGTTACATCAAGGGCAAACTGAACGGCTTCACCGCGATGACGCCCGGACCGACGGCACCCTTTGTCCCAGCCAAGGACAAGGCGGATCCGATCCAGACGGGGCCGGCTTACAAGGCGGCGGTTGAGAGCCGGGCGCAGCCGGATGATTGGCCGACCTACCGGCATAACAACGAGCGCAGCGGGCGCGGCAGCACGGAAGTGAATGCTAACTTGAAGCAGACCTGGAAAACGCCGCTGGGTGGCGAGCTGAGCAGCCTGACGGTGGGGGAGGGCTTGGTGCTGCTGGCGCAAAAGGATCGCAACACGGTGCAGGCGCTGAATGCGGCGAGCGGCGAGCCCGTTTGGCATTTTGTCGCGGGCGGGACGATTGACTCGCCGCCGACGATTTCAAAAGGCTTCGTGTATTTTGGCAGTGGCGATGGCTGCGTGTACGCCCTGCGTGCGGGTGACGGGGCGCTGGCTTGGCGCACCCGCGCCGCACCGGGCGAGCGACGCGTGGCGGCCTACGGACGGTTGGAATCGACCTGGCCGGTGCACGGCAGCGTGCTGGTTCAGGACGGTCTGGTGTATGCCTCGGCAGGCCGGTCATCCTTCCTGGATGGCGGCATTCGCGTGGTGAAAATCAACGCCGAGACGGGTGAGATCTTCGGCAGCGAAACGGTGTACGATTTTGATCAAGACGGCAAGCAACCACCCCTGACGAGTTCGTTCGATATGGCGGGCGCGCTGCCGGACATCCTCTCCGCAAAGGGCGATCTGGTGTTCATGCGGCACGCGAGTTTTGACAAAGAGTCGCTCTCTCGCCGGGAGCAGGCGGAGCACATCTTTTCGCCGACCGGCTACCTCGACGACAACTGGTGGCACCGCACTTACTGGGTGTTTGGCGATGACACGCGCGGTGGTTATGGCGGCTGGTGGCAGGTGGGCAACAAGCTGCCCGCGGGCCGACTGCTCGTGTTTGATGACAAGCAGGTTTATGCCTTTGGCCGTTCGTTTTACGCGGGCATGAATGCGGCGCAGTTTGGTCGCGGTGAGAAATACATCCTCTATGCTTCCGAAAAGCACGCGGGCGAGGAGCCGAACTGGGCGGAGGCTAACCGTCAGCGCAAGGAGGAGGGCGACCTCAACATCGACTGGAAGAGCTTCCGCACGACGCCGATTCAATGGCAGGAAGAACTGCCGTTTCATGTGCGTGCGATGGCGCTGGCGGGCGACACGCTGTTTGCCGCGGGACCTTATGGCGACGCCGTCCGTTCGGGGGATTCCTTTGAGGGCAAGCGCGGCGTGAGACTGGCGGCGGCTTCGACGGTGGATGGTGAATTGCTGGCAAGTTATGCGGTCGATGCGCTGCCGGTGTTTGATGGTCTCGCGGCCGCCAACGGACGGTTGTACCTGGCGATGACCGACGGCTCGGTGGCCTGTTTTGGCGCGGAAGGCAGCGCGTTGGCCTCGAAGCTGGGTGAGGCGGTGGAGATCCTTCCGGAAAATTTGCTGCCGGACGACGAGGAATATCGGAAGCAGTGGCAGGAGAAGCTGGGCATCAGTGACGCGCCCGCCAAGGCAAAGGGAGCGGGCAAACGCGTGGCACTCCAGGGTGAAAGCCAGGCGGGCCGGTTCGATGAAGTCAAAGGCGGACGGGTGGTGGCCTCGGAGTTGGGCTATCGGCTCGGTGCCAACACGGGCACGGTGGCGCTGGCTTTGCATCGCCTGAACAAACCGGTGACCGAGAAGACCACCTGGACCTTCAAGATGCAGCGCGCGCCCGGATTTCCGAATCCGCCGCACTACGGCAACGGCTTCTTCGCTTTTGGCGATGGACCCAAGGACGAGGATCTGGTGAAGTGCGGCATCCAGTTCATTCAGTCGAGCGCGGTGATTGCGGAAGGTGCCACCAACAAAACGCGCGGCCCCAAGAAGAAGCTCGAGGGGGATCTGGATGCCGCGGTCGATCTCCGCGTCACCTACGACCCCCAAGCGCAAACCGTGACCCTGGCCGCTGGTGAAAGCACAATCACCCACAAGCTCACCCGGCCGCTCCGAGAAGTGAACCACGTCGGCTTCGTGACCTGGAACGCCGTCACCGACTTCAGCGCGCTCGGCGTGGAGTGAGCGGTGGACTCAGTCCCGTAGCCACGTTTGTCAAAACGTGGTTCGTCAGCTCCCAAACCCACCCATCACCACCAGCTCACGTCAGCGGCTACGGCCTCGCGCATCAATCCTCGTCGTCTCACTCATCGTCCCACTCGAACCCGGAAGATTATGGACGAGGAGTGGGACGAGGATT